>CALVCY010000159.1 GCA_944326175.1 uncultured Erysipelotrichaceae bacterium | reverse complement strand
ACACAATTCGGCAAATAGGTCACAAAAGATTGATCCTTCGCTAAAACCCGAATCGTTTTTAATTCGAATCCATCACTGCCCAATGCAATATCCAACAAGTACCCAGCACCGTTAGGGGTAAAGATTTTTAGAAAATCCGTGGTTTCACCATGGCATAAATGCATCAATATTGCCCGAATCACACCCATATGGGTACACAGGCCGACCGTCGTATAGCCACAATCATTCCAAAAGGCCAATGCATGGGCCAGTCCATGCATGACCCGTGCATTGAATTGTTCAAATGTTTCTCCATTGTAGTGATACGGTAAATCCCCATGGATCCAGTTTTTGAAAAAGTGAATACTTTTATATTCCGATTCGTGCATATTTTCAAAACTACCAAAATTGGTTTCCCGAAATTGTGGTGTATAACCATTGATTGCATGCGGTGCAAACAAGATATGCGCCGTATGCGCACACCGACTTAAATCCGAACTGTAATAGGCATCTGCAAGTGGCAATTCAATTTTCTGACGAATATCGATTAACTCCTGCTTGCCTTTATCTGTCAAAGCGACATCACTCCAACCGCTCAACAATCCTTTTTCGTTGCCTATGGAATAGCCATGGCGTAAGATCAATAATTGCATGATATTTCAATCTCCATTCCCTGTATAGCCAAGGCCACATCTATTGTGGTTTTGGCACGAATTTGCTTCAGTAAGAGCTGATGATCCCCGTAAATCGGTAAATGTGTAGCAATTGCTTTTTGTGGTTTGGCCAATTCACACAGTCTGGCAAAATCATACGCATTCATATGACCTGGTTTACTCCCATCCACATCTGCATACAATGAACATTCACATATAAGCAGATCACACCCTTGTGCGGATTGGATCAACGCATCAGAGAGTGCACCATCCCCGCCATACACCATGGTTAAACCATCGTAATGGATGGCAAAACCCAAAGCGTCAATCGGATGGGTTGTGGCAAAACAATCGATCTCAAATGGTCCAATCCTGAGTTTTTCTTTGGCGGATATCGCCGTGACATTGGAAAACGGCAACCATCGTAGTTCATACAAATGGGCATCATCCAGACCATAGAACATTAATGGTTGCGGATGGTTCTTCCAATTGATCAATCGTTTATGCATCAAAATACCCGCATCACTGTAATGATCAAAATGGAAATGGGAGATCATCACGGCATCAAGGGTGTCACCAATATTGAATTCATCCAGTTTCAAACTGGTTCCACCACCGCAATCCAGTAATAACGAAAACCCCTCAGCCCTTACCAAAACTGATGCACATGCCCCATATTGACTGGTGGTCCCACCAGAACATCCAATGATCTTTACATTCATACTTGCCTTTCAAAGGTGGAACTGGCCACTAATACCTTGGTGTAATCATCTTTGGGATCCGCAACCACTTCTTCTGCCTTACCTTGCTCTACCACGCTCCCTTTTTTCATCACGATCACCCGATCACAGATATACCGCACCACCCCGATATCATGGGATATGAATAACATCGCCGTCTTAAACTCCTGCTGCATCTTGCGCAATAAATTCAGAATGGATGCTTGCACTGATACATCCAGTGCCGATACACATTCATCGCATATCAATAATTTCGGATTGAGCAGCAATGCGCGGGCAATGGCCACCCGCTGGCATTGTCCGCCGGACAAGGTATTGGGGTATTTTTCAAGATTATCGATATTCAGCCCGACATTTTGCATCATGGTTTCGATTTTGGTTTTTATCTGATCATAGGATTGATGATGCAAGACATACAATGGTTCCGCCAAGATGGATTTGATCTTGTAATGGGGATCCATGCTTTCTTGGGGATTTTGGAAAATAAATTGGACATTGGTCCGATAATCCGCATACTGGGCTTTGGTCAATGTGGAAATATCCTGGCCCTGATAACAGACTTTGCCTTCACTTGGCCGCTGCAAGCCGCCTAAAATCTCACCCAGGGTGGATTTGCCGGAACCACTTTCCCCAACGATCCCGACGATTTCTCCAGGTTCGATGGAAATGGAGACATTGTTGACGGCTTTAAACGGTTCCGGTTTGCCAAAAAGGTCTTTGGATTGATTCATGAAGATTTTGGAGATGGCTTCTCCCGTTAATAAACTCATGCGACCTCCTTTGGTTTTGAATCTGCAAACGGACAAAGTATATAGCGATCATTATCATCCATGGGTTGGATGGTTTGACCACAGGCATCACTGGCCTTAGGACAGCGCGGGGCAAAGATGCAACTGGTTCTGTCCCGATCCTTTTCCGGCACCATGCCGGGAAGTTCAGCCAATGGTTTGGTTTTATCCACTTCAAGGCCCGGTATCAGTGAAAGCAATGCTTTCGTATACGGATGTTTGGGAACATTGAATACAGCATCAGCGTTGCCGCTTTCCACGATTCGTCCGGCATACATCACATAGACTCTTGAACAATATGCACGCAATAGATCAAGATTATGACTGATCATGATGATTGCCACATGACGGGTTTGGTTCAGTTGAACAAACAAATCCAATACCTGCTGTTGGACAACACAATCCAATGCAGTGGTCGGTTCATCGGCAATCAACAGTTTTGGATTACTCATCAATGCCATGGCAATATTCACCCGTTGGCGCATCCCGCCGCTTAATTGGGCCGGATAGCTGTTTAAAACCCGTATGGGATCATCAATGCCAACTTCTTTTAACAAACCGGAAGCTTTTTCGATGGCTTCCTTTTTTGAACCCAGTTTGCGATGGATATACCCATCGATCATCTGGCTTTGGATCTTGATGAGCGGATGAAGATACACCACGGTATTTTGAGGTACTAATCCCAAACCGGAGGTAATGAGTTTATCTTTGGCTTGATTGGTCAAACCATTCATACGCTGACCCAAAACCACGACTTCGCCGTCGGTTTGCCGGCAGTCTTTGGGCAAAATGTTGAGAATCACTTTGGTCAACATTGATTTTCCCGAACCACTTTCGCCGGCAATACCGACGATTTCATTGGTGTCGATATGAAAATCCACATTATAGATCAATGCCTGATCCCCGGCACGTACGGTAACGCCATTGGCCTGCACTAAACGATTGTTTTCCATATTAATCCCTTCCAATCAACATATCGTTGAGCGCATCCCCCAACAGATTGAATCCCAATACCGTGATGAGTAACACCACCCCCGGTGCAATGGCCACATACGGATAGGAAAGAATAAACTGACGCGTTTCCGAAAGCATCATGCCCCAGCTTGGCGAAGGCGGCTGGATCCCCAGCCCTAAAAAGGACAAGGAAGATTCCGTTAATATCGCACCGCCGATGCTCGCCGTAAACTGCGTGATCAAACGGGGCAGCATATCCGGAATCATATGCACCACCACCAAGCGAATCGGATTGCAGCCATAACTGCGACATGCTTTGATATACAAGCGGCTTTTGATATCCAATACCATGGTATAAACCACTCGGGCAAATGATGGGACCATAAAGACAGCAATGGCAATGGCGGCATTGATCAATCCTTTCCCAATAATAGCGACTAACATCATGGCCAATAAAATTCCCGGAAAAGCCATCAATCCGTCAATAAAACGCATGATCACCGTGGATATTTTGGAATTGGCCATACCCGCCACTGCTCCGATAAAAATCCCAACGATACTGCCAAGGCTCACCGAGATCAAACCCACCAGCAATGCATTCTGTGATCCAACCATGATCCTGGAAAGCACATCCCGACCAAACTGGTCGGTGCCCAGCAAATGCTGGGCGCTTGGCAGCGCAAAGCGATGTGCCGTATCCATCCGTTCCGGATCCATCGGTGTCCAGAAAAACGCCACCGCTGCCATCAACACAATAAGAGCGATAATCACGATGGCGATGACCAATGTAGGATTTTGGAACCATTTTTGTTTCGTTTTCATTATTCCCGCTCTCCTTCCAGACCCAGTCGAATGATGGGATTGACCATCATGACCACCACTTCCGTAATAAAGTTGACCAAAACCACCATAAAGCAGATGAAAATCACAATCCCCTGCAGTAACTGAATATCCCGCCGTTCCACGGAAGTTAACAACAATCGTCCAATACCGGGAAGCGCAAAAATGTTTTCAACAATGACCGTACCCCCGAATAATTTGGCAAACTGATTGCCAATCACAGTGATCGGTGTGATCAACGCACTGCGCAAGGCATACTTAACCACCCGCATCCAATACGGTAGTCCTTTGACTTTTGAAGCGATCATGTAATCCTGATTCAATGCCGATAACATCGAACTGCGGAACTGTCGGATCAATATTCCGCATTCGCCGATAGCCATGCAGATGCTGGGCAACGTAATGGAATTGATAAAATAGATAAATCCGCGGTCAATGGATACATACCCGCTGACCGGAAACAGATTGAGCATTGACGCAAACACGATCAACAAAATCATGCCGCTCCAAAATGCCGGCACACTACTGGCAATCTGAACGATGGTGCGTGAGATCGAATCAATGATCCCATGAGGATGCAATGCCGATAAAATTCCAAGAATAAGTGAGATGGCAATGGAGATCACCATGGAGAAAATCGTGATGGAAAAGGTCACCGGCAAACGCTGTACGATCAACGTCAGCACATCTTCGCCAAATACATAACTCTGGCCCCAATTGCCGGTAAATAAACCGCCGATCCAGTTAAAATACTGCACCAGCAACGGTTCATTCAAGCCCATTGATTCTTCCAATAACGCCAGCTGTTGCGGCGATGCTTCCGTGCCCAATACCAGTTCTGCCGGATTGCCAGGAATGGCTTTGAGCACAATGAATGTGATCATCGAGACAAAAAACATGACCACGATGGCCGAAACCAGACGCTTTAACACAAAACGCATCATACTCCTCCCTTCGTAAATTTTTAAAAACGGTCCGGGTCATCCCGGACCGTTGGAATGTCAAGTACGCTAGCGACTACTCGGCGAAGGAAATGTTTTTCAGTTCGAAAATATCGATCGGATAGGTTTCAAAACCCGTCACACTGCTGTCCATCACATACAGACTGATCGGATCCTGAATGTAATAGGCTGGTACTTCTTCGGCCAGGATCATCTGGATATCCTGGATCATCTGGGTGCGCAATGCTTCATCGGTGGTCGTACGATATTCACTGAGCAGCTGATCGACGCGTTCATTGGAATAATTGAAGTAATTTTCGGCCGAATCGGAAGCATAGCGGGCCAACCAGACATACGGATCCAGCCGTCCGGTGTGACCGACCACCGTCAGATCATAATTGCGGCCATTGTAGACATCAGAGAGCCATTCTGCCCATTCGATAATGTGGATATTGCAGGTAATGCCCACCTGATCCAATGAATCGGCAATGACCTGTCCGGCATTGACATACATCTGATAGTTTTTCGGCAAGTACATCTCAAGGGTCAACCCATCGCCATATCCGGCTTCTTCCAATAAGGCTTTGGCACCTTCCGGATCGTAGGGATAGATATCGTTGCAATCGATATATTCTTTCATGACAATCGGATAATGGGAACCGATTTTTTCACCATAACCCCACCATACGGTATCGATCAAAGCATCCTTGTCCACTGCCATATTGATGGCCTGACGCACACGCAGATCGCTTAATGCTTCATTATCCAGATTCATTGCCATTAACTGCAATGAATTACCGGCACTTTGCAATACGGTATAGTCCGGATTGTCGATGAATGGATCGATCTGATCGGCCGAAACGGAGATGATATCCAGCTCACCATTTTGGAAAGCGGAAATCTGACTGGTGGCATCGGGCATGGTGATGAATTCAACATGGGCGATGCTGGGTTGATTCGGATAATCCGGATTGGCAGAGAGTTTCAATGTCTGCTGCGGTACCCATTCATCCAATACATACGGACCGGTTCCAACCGGATCAGTTTTTAATGAATCGGCAACG
>CALVCY010000158.1 GCA_944326175.1 uncultured Erysipelotrichaceae bacterium | reverse complement strand
CTTTTTCCCAGAAAGTCGTCATGGTCGCATCATCGGCCAGATAAGTCATCAGATGTGCCAATTCGATATTGGGGTTTCCGTTGGTGTTTGCCCATTGGGCACCTTTTTCCAATACCTGTTGTAATGAAGATGTGCATTGTTCTAAATTCATGATTTTTAATCTCCTTTCCTTCACTGCATCCATTTTAGCACTCTTTGAAGCAGAGTGCTAAAATTTTGTTAAAAAGATTAGGCCGCGTGATACGGCCTATCTCAAAAAATTTTTGGTGATACAGAGGTATCACGCTTTGAAACTGCGTTTGAACCGTTCGAATGGATTATCGGCCTTTTTGTTGGCGCGATCCCTTAACCGTTCATACAATTCCTTTTCCTCACGTCCCAGTTTGGTGGGAACTTCCACCCGGACTTTGACATATTGATCCCCAACGGCAGAGTTGCGGATGGATTTAACGCCTTTGCCTTTTAGGCGCAATACCTGACCAGGTTGCGTCCCACTTGGGATATCCATGGTCACATCACCATATACGGTGGGGACTTCCACTCGGGTACCCAATGTGGCATCCAGGGCACTGATAGGGATCTCGACATAGATGTCATTACCATCACGACGGAAATTTTTGTCTTCCCGTACGTTGATCTCGATAAACAGATCCCCGTTTTCTCCACCATTGGACCCTCTTTCTCCTTTGCCGGCCACACGCAATTGCTGACCGCTCATGATCCCAGCTGGGATTTTCAGATCCACGGATTCATGCTTGCGGGTATATCCAGCACCATGGCAAACATGGCAGCTATGCGCAATGGTTTTGCCTTTTCCGCCACAAGTGGGGCAGACCGTTTCACTTTGCATCATGCCAAATGGGGTGTTGGTCTGTCGGACCACCCTGCCTCTTCCGCCACAGGTCGGACAGGTTTTGATATCCGATGGGCTTTCGGCACCTGAACCATGGCAATGTTCACAGACATGATCGACATCCAAGTTGATGGTCTTGGTGCAACCAAAAATACTTTCTTTAAAATCGATGGTCATGCTCATGGCACGATCAGCACCACGGCTAGGACCGTCATACCCACGGGAACTGCGTCGGTTCCCAAACCCGCCAAAACCGCCAAAACTTGAACCAAAGAACGATCCGAAAATATCGTTGAGATCATCACTGGAAAACCCATTTCCGAATCCACCAAAGCCAGTAGCATTCCCATCCACTCCGGCAAAACCGAATTGATCGTAATTGGCTTTTTTCTGCGGATCGGAAAGCACTTCGTAGGCTTCGTTGATCTCCTTGAATTTTTCTTCGGCATCCGCTGCTTTGTTGACATCGGGGTGATACTTTTTAGCCAGAGCACGGTATGCACGTTTGATATCCTGCTCACTTGCTGACTTGCTTACACCCAAAACTTCATAATAGTCGCGCTTGTTATTGCTCATAGATCGACCGCGCTCCTTTCACTTAATTCAAATTCAATTTGGATTTAAAACCATCGACCCCATCATCACCGCTGATGCGGATACGGGATAAATGGTACAGATCATCCCCGCTCGATACGGGACCATATTCGGTGGTAAAGGCCATCTTGATCCCGGATGCCTTCAATATTTCGACCGCATGGTCGTTGACATCTCCGAAGGGATAGCAATAGACGAATCCATTGTCGACATAGGCCATGGATTGTTTCGTATCGGCTACACCTTCATCAAAATCGACACATAACAATCGGCCACCATGACCCATTCCGCTGCAACCACCCTGGTGCATGAGGAAACCATGGCTTTGTAATTCGATACCGCTTTGGGCCATTTCAGTAAATTCATAGGGGCGTGGATCAGCAAACCAACCACAAATGACAAACAAAGTGGCATTCACACCAGCGTCTTTGATCAGCGGATATGCCAGTCGATAGACAGACTCATCTCCATCATCGATGGTCAAAACCATCGAACGATCAGGGATCTGAGCACTGCCAGTTAAATAGTGATACAACTCCTGCATGGTCAACAAAGTCACATCATTGGCTTTTAAAGCATTCAATTGACCCTGAAAATCCACGATGGATACATCATTACCATCCGTCGGCGTTTCTTCACTTGGATCATAGAAGAAATGATACATCAACACTTCAACGTTTTCCGGATTGTTCAATTGCGGCTTAGCAGCCGATAGGTCCACATCCGCTATATCAGCATAAACCAGATTATTTTGGAAATAGAACCCGATGTGTGTATCATCCCATGTCACCACGTCCACGGTCAGTGGTTGAACCAACGTGTAGCGATGATCACCGAAAAAATCATACAATGGCGCATCCGCATGAATGGTCGCTTGTACGCCAAGAGGAATCAAATGGGCTTGATTGAGCAACCAGGATGTATCTTCTACGATGCCGGATGCATCCGTTGGGATATACCAATCCGTATTTTCCAATTGTTGATAGATGGTTGAACCATCACTATATCCTTGTTGGGCCAATGTGACGACCGTATCAGGTTCGATTGTTGCCACCACCGTTTGGTTGTCATCATAAACCGCTATCGGTTCACTTGCCTTGATCCGCCAAAAGGAAAGCAATTGATCTGACGTTACCGGTGCATTCGTACTCTCTTCACTTTCCAAAACATCAGAAGCAGTGGGAACATTGTTCCCACTGCATCCGCTGATCCCAAGCAGCAGTGCCAGCGCTGCTACCGGTTTATTTATTTTCCGTAAAATCTGCATCGACCACATTGTCGTTGCCACCGGTAGACGCATTGGAACTGGTATTGGTGGATTCACCCTGTTGCGCCTGCTGTTGGTACATGGCTGCACTCATGGCTTGCGCTGCTTTTTCCAATTCATCCAGTTTGCTCTTCAGCGTGGTCATATCATTGCTATCCAATGCTTTCTGCAACTCATCGCGCAGTGTTTTGACCTGAGCTTTTTGATTTTCATCCACTTTGATATCTTTATTTTCCAAAGTCTGGTCGATCTGATCGATAAATGCCATTGCCTTATTGCGGGTTTCGGCATCTTCTTTACGTTGATCATCAGCCGCCTTGTTGGCTTCTGCTTCTTTGACCATCCGATCGATCTCTTCCTCACTTAAACCACTGGAGTTTTGGATGGTGATCGATTGCTTCTTGCCTGTGCCTTTATCCACGGCGGAAACATTGACGATACCATTGACATCGATATCGAATGTGACTTCGATCTGTGGTACACCGCGACGTGCCGGTGCAATACCGGTCAATTGGAAATTACCCAGTGTTTTGTTATCGGCTGCCATCGGACGTTCACCCTGTAGTACATGGATATCCACAGCCGGCTGGTTATCGGCAGCGGTAGAGAAAATCTGACTCTTGCTGGTCGGGATCGTGGTGTTACGCGGGATCAACACCGTCATCACGCCACCCATCGTTTCGATACCCAAACTCAGTGGGGTAACATCGAGCAACAAGACATCCTTGACATCACCCGCAATGACACCGCCCTGGATCGCAGCACCCATAGCAACGACTTCATCCGGATTGACGCTCTTGTTGGGCTCTTTGCCCATTTCATTGCGTACCAGTTCCTGAACGGCTGGGATACGGGTAGAACCACCAACCAACAAGACCTGATCGATATCACTTTTGCTCAATTTTGCATCGGAAAGTGCCTGACGCATGGGTTGCAAGCAACGATCGACCAATGGTTTGGTCATGCTATTGAATTGCGCACGGGTCAGTTTCATATCCAAATGCAACGGACCGGAAGCTCCAGCAGAAATAAACGGCAGGCTGATGTTGGTTTCGACCATACTGGAAAGATCCTTCTTGGCTTTTTCTGCCGCTTCTTTCATCCGTTGTAATGCCATTTTATCTTTGGTCAGATCCACACCGTTTTCTTTTCTGAATTGCTCAGCCATCCATTCAACGATCATGTTATCGAAGTCATCGCCACCCAATTTGTTATCACCGGCCGTGGCTAAAACTTCAAATGTACCGTCGGCCAGATCCAAGATGGAAACATCGAACGTACCACCACCAAGGTCAAAGACCATGACACGTTGTTCTTTGTCAGTCTTGTCGATACCAAATGCCAATGCGGCTGCAGTCGGTTCGTTGATGATCCGTTCGACATTCAGACCGGCGATCTTTCCGGCATCTTTAGTAGCCTGACGTTGGGCATCGTTGAAATAAGCCGGAACGGTAATGACCGCGCGATCGACTTTTTCGCCCAGATAACCTTCGGCATATTCTTTCATATACTGCAGGATCATGGCGCTGATTTCTTGAGGCGTATATTCTTTGCCATCCAACGTGACCTTTTCATTGGTACCCATTTTTCGTTTGATACTGATGACGGAATCCGGATTGGTGATGACCTGACGTTTCGCGGCATCACCGACGATCTTTTCGTGGTTTTTGAATGCGACCACACTCGGGGTGGTCCGGTTGCCTTCCGGATTGGTGATGACTTTGACATCCTTGCCTTCCATCACGGCAACACAAGAATTGGTTGTACCTAAATCAATACCGATAATTTTGCTCATAAATTTTTACTCCCTTCATTGTTTTTTATATGGTTTGAATCATTTATTCACTGATTTTGACCAAAGCGGCACGCAACAGTCGATCTTTGAGCATATAGCCTTTTTGCAACACTTCGATCACGATATTGGCGTCGACCCCTTCTTTTTTTTCGCTCATCAGTGATTGAGCGTGATTGGGATCGAATGGTTTGTCTAGACAATCGATTTCTTCGACACCTTCTTTGTTCAACGCGTTTTTCAACTGGTTGTAGATCATTTCCATACCTTTGTGCATCGCTTGGGTATGCTCATCCACCGGTTGGGCCAATGCGCGTTCCAAATTGTCCAATACCGGCAATATCTCGCTGGCAAAGCCCTGGGCCCGATATTTGAGGGTATTGGCCGCTTCAGCATTGAGTCTTTTCTTGAGGTTGTCCGCATCGGCATAAGCGCGGGCAACATCATTTTTCATGCTATCGAGCTGTTGTTGCAGATCATTGACGGCTTGTTGAAGCTTTTCGATGCGTGCTTCATTATCAACGTTGTCTTCTTTTACGACCGTTTCGCTTTCGCGTTGTTTAGCATCTGTTTTCACAGCCTCATTTGTTGCATCTTGAGCTTCACTTTGGGATGCGTCGACTTTTTCTTCTTGGATATCATTCGTGTTTTCGTTCATGGGATCACTCCTTTTCATTGCCGCCGAAATACTGTTCCATTTTTTCGGCGATATAATCCAGCATGGAAATGATGGCATCATAATTCATGCGGGTTGGTCCGACCACCATCAATCGGGCATCTTCATTGTTGACTTTGAACGATGTCGAGGCAATGGCCATATTGTCCATCCACATCAATTCGGAACTGGCTCCAGTCTTCAACGCCATGGGGACATTGGCTTTCAGGCGGCTCAATGTCGTTTTATCTTTCAATGTGGAAACGATTTCTCGCAATTGATTGACATCATTGAATTCCGGCTGATACATCAGATTTTCGGTCCCGGTGAAATTGACTCGATCAGTGGTAAATTTCATGAATGCGGCCACAAATGCTTTGTAGAGCATATCCGCTTTGCCAAACTGATCCACCAGAATGGGTTTTATTTCCTCCATCTTTTCGACCAATTCATCCAACGGTGTGCCTTTGAGCCGATCATTGAGCAGTTCACAACATTTTTGCAGATCATCCATGTCCAATGAATCATTGAAGGTAAATGTTCGATTTTCCGTATGACCCAGATCGGTGATGAAAACCACGATCGCCGTGGTTTCACTCATAGGAAACAGACGGATGTGACTGAGACACTGCCGCGAACTGTCCGGACCTAACGATCCAGTCGTCAGATTGGTCATATTGGCCAAAACACGACAACTTTCATCCATGGCATCTTCAAATGACAATGTGCGATCGACAAAGATATTATCCAGCATCAATTCCATCTTCGAATCCAATTTGGTTTCCAATAGGTTTTCGCAATAGAAGCGATACCCTTTTGTCGAGGGGATCCGTCCGCTGGACGTATGTGTCTTTTCCAGATAGCCTTCATTTTCCAATGCCTGCATGTCATTGCGGATGGTGGCCGAAGAATAGGGTAAATGGTATTTGGTCATCAGGGTCTTGGAGCCGACCGGTTCGGCGGTCTGGATGAATTCTTCGACCGTGGATTTCAGGATCTCGATTTGACGTTTGGTCAACATTCAACTTCCGCCTCCTTTCTGGCACTTGGCCCTTTGGCCTGCTAATATGATACCACTGGACTTAGCACTGTCAATAGTGGAGTGCTAAAACTTTTTACTGAAACTATGAATGGATGGATTGTGGGTTGAACATGGTCGGACCATCTTTATAATGGTGATGAAAGAAGGATATCATTTATGGAAATACATACGATCGCATTTATCGGCACCGGTGTCATGGGTGCACCGATGGCCATTCATCTTTCTCATCATTATAAAGTCCACGTCTACAACCGTACCCTTTCGAAAGCCAAAAGAATCGAAAGTGAATCCATCAAAGCATTTGAAACGATTGCCGATTGCATCAAAGATGCCGATGTGATCGCGACGATGGTGGGTTATCCAAAAGATGTGGAAGATGTTTATGAACAGATCTTCAATGGTCAAACCAAGGCCACGGTTGCCATTGATTTCACCACCTCATCACCCGATCTGGCGAAACGACTCTATACCCATGGTCAAAGCAAAGGCATCTCTGTGTTGGATGCGCCAGTGTCCGGTGGAGACACTGGCGCAATCAATGCCACTTTGACGATCATGGTTGGTGGGGATCATGCTACATTCGAGCAAATGGCACCACTTTTTGATATTGTCGGAAAATCCAAGACGTATTGCGGTCCTGCCGGCAGCGGTCAGCACATGAAAGCCATCAATCAGATCCTGGTTGCCGGCAATATTGCGGCAACAGTGGAAGCCATGACTTATGCCAAAGATCATGAAATCGATTTTGATACGATGCTTTCCGCCGTGGGTGGTGGTGCTGCTGGCAGTTGGCAACTTTTGAACAATGGTCCCAAGATCGATAACCATGATGATCGACCCGGATTTTATATCAAACATTTCATCAAGGATATGCATATCGTCCAGGACAATACTCAAACCCCACTACCGATATTAAATCAGGTATTATCCATGTATCAGGATCTGGCCGATCAAGGAGAAGCGGAATTGGGTACTCAGGCATTGATGCATTGGTATGACCAACATCATTAATGCCAAACAAAAAGCGGATCTACCGCTTTTTGTTTGGTTCGATCAATCCAATAATTCGTTTAAAAACGAAAACTGACAATCCAGACCATAATCAGTCATGGTCAAACCATCACGATCATAATCAAGATAACTTTTGGCTTTACAACGCACCAATGCATCATGATAACGCGTGTAAAAATCGTCATTAAACAGTGTATTGTAAGCATAAAAATCGAAACGTTGCGTCAATCGAGTATTCATCATGATGTAATCTTCACGGACATCTTCAATCGATTCATCCATAAACTTCCATGAAACATCCCCATGCAAATACTGCATCAAATGATCACAATGATTATAGCGTTGGTTCAACCACTTCCCGCTGGATCCATATCCAAGACCAATAAAGTCATCATAATGCCAATAATGCAGATTATGGAAACTGGGACGATCCATGGTGAAATTACTGATTTCATAACGCGCATAACCAGCTTGGTTCAACCACTGGATCCCCTGTTCCATCATATCCGCCATCAATTCATCATCCATTGCTTGAACATGCTTTTTACCCCAAATGGAATTGTCTTCTAACGATAATGCATACATTGAAATATGGGGAACGTTTAGATCGATAGTGGCTTTGATCGTATCCTTCCATT
The DNA here is from genome assembly GCA_944326175.1 of uncultured Erysipelotrichaceae bacterium. The sequence goes on along the minus strand of CALVCY010000158.1, from coordinate 1,926 downwards.
GTTGGATGGTCGAACCCGGTAAACCATAGATTAGATCCACATTGATATTGGTCAAACCATGCTTTCGTGCCATCTTGATGGCATTTTTTACGGTTTGGTAATTACTGCTACGACGCATCGCTTTCAATTGCAATGGATCATCACTTTCCAAACCGATCGATAATCGATTGAAACCCAACCGAAGAATGCCTTTGATCCATGATTCATCGATATCTTCACTGTTGGCTTCGATACTTGCCTCAACGATATCGGATAAATAGGGTTTCAACCACGCCACGATCTGAGTCAATTCATCTACAGATAACAACGATGGGGTCCCCCCACCGAAATAAAGCGTATCAAAGTGACATTGATCCAAGATAACCCGTTTGCTTTCGATTTCCTCTTTCAATCTATCCAACCACATCTTGCGCAATTGATCATCATCCACCACCCGTTTGAAATCACAATAGGCACAGATATTGCGGCAAAACGGCACATGCAAATAGAGTCCTTGCTTACGCATTCGCATATAACTTCACACATTCGATCGCTTTTTTCCAACGGGCAATGATGCGATCTGCCGTTTCCATGGAACACTTCGGTTTGAATACGATCGGATCAAGTTCCAATTGACGCAAAGAATCGATCGATGCAAACATCCCACTTTCCAATCCAGAAAGAAATGCCACACCACGGATCGTACTTTCCACATTGGCATAACGGATCAGATTGGATTGGGAAATATCGGATTGCATCTGCATCAATAAGTCATTGCTGGTGGCCCCACCATCGACCACGATGTGATCCAATGGATGATCTAGATCTAACCGCATCGCGGCGATCACATCCTGCATCTGGCAGGCGATCGCTTGCAATGTGGCATAGGCGATATGGGCTTTATTGGAATGTCGGTTCAAACCAAGGATCATGCCTTTGGCATTGGGATCCCAATACGGTGCGCCCAGTCCGGTAAATGCCGGAACGACGACCACCCCATCACTGTCATCAACGGTATTGGCCAAGGATTCACTTTGGGAAGCAGACTCGATGATCCCCAACTCATCCCGTAACCATTGCACCGCTGCACCAGCGATAAAGACCGAACCTTCCAAGACATAATCCATGGTCGAACCATAGGATACGCCGATACTGGTCAATAACCCATTGGTAGAGGTCACGATCTTTTCCTTAGTATTGGCCAGTAAAAATCCGCCTGTACCATAGGTGACCTTGACGGAACCATAATCAAAACAACGATCTCCAAACAATGCCGCTTGCTGATCCCCGATCACCGCATTGATCTTGATGGAAGCACCATGGATCGATGCATATCCATAATCATCGCCACTTTTCAATACTTTTGGCAATATACCCATCGGTATATCAAAACACGTACATAATTCACGATCCCATTGACAGGTATGGATATTGAACAACATTGTACGCGATGCATTGGATCGATCGGTTGCAAACACTTTCCCTTTGGTCAATTTATAGATCAACCATGTATCCACCGTTCCAAAACGCAATTGACCTGCATTGGCCATTTGACGTAAATGGGGATACGTATCGAACAACCACATCAATTTCGTTGCAGAAAAATAGGGATCGATGATTAACCCGGTCTTTTGGGTGATCCAATGGGTATATCCCTGGCGGACCAATCCGTTGCAGATGCCTTCCGACTGGCGAGATTGCCAGACGATGGCATCGTGAAGCGGATTGCCCGCTTGATCAAAGATGACTGTGGTTTCCCGTTGATTGGTGATCCCCATGGAAACGATATCACTCCCATTTAATCCATTGGATGTCAATACTGTATCGATACACTGGCATTGCTTGGTATAGATTTCCATTGCATCCTGTTCGATCCAATCGGTATGCGTGACTTTCAATGTCAATGGTAAAGCCACGATATCCTTGATTGAACCATGCTCATCCACC
>CALVCY010000157.1 GCA_944326175.1 uncultured Erysipelotrichaceae bacterium | reverse complement strand
GGATTTAGTGCTATTGTATTGCGTGTTAATCATAAAGGAAAATGGAGACAAGCATGCGCACATTAACCAAAGAAGAGTTTAAATCGATTTACAAAGACTCCATGGCGATGAGCTTCGGCCGTGTCCTGGAGAAGGCAACACCGATTGAACAATATATTGTTTTAGGTAATTTTGTACGGGCCTATGCCACCCGCAACTGGATGATTTCCAAGGAAGATGCTGCCAAACACGGTGAAAAGCAGATGTATTACTTTTCCATGGAATTTCTCATGGGTCGTTTATTGACCAATAACTTGATGAATCTCGGTATCTATGATGTCGTTAAGGAAGGGTTGGCCGATTATGGCATCGATCTGGATGCATTGGAAGACTTAGAAGCCGATGCCGGACTAGGCAATGGCGGCTTGGGTCGACTGGCGGCTTGCTTTATGGATTCGATCGTTAGCAACAACTATATCGGAAATGGGAATTGTATCCGTTATCGCTATGGTTTTTTCAAGCAGAAGATCGATGATAAAAAACAGGTAGAAGTTCCTGATCTGTGGTTGAAATTGGGCAATGTCTGGGAAACCAAAAAACCCAGCAATGCGGTTTTAGTCAAATTCGGTGGTTGGATTCAGCAGAATTATGTCAATGACCACTTCGAATTCGAGCAAAAAGATGCCACGGTCGTTCAAGCGGTACCCTATGATGTGCCAGTGGTCGGCTATCAGACCCCACTCACCAACACATTGCGTTTATGGGATGCTCAACCCGTCGAAGAAGCGTTGGTTGGCCACTATAGCGATTACCTCAAATTGATCGATGATCTGACCAGTTGTCTATATCCCAATGATTCCACGGAAGATGGGAAGAAGTTACGCTTGAAACAGCAGTATTTCTTCGTTTCCGCTGGAATCCAGACCATCATCAACGATCATCATAATCGTAACCATTACCCCTTGAGTGAATTACCGGATAAAGTCGCGATCCAACTTAATGATACCCATCCGGTATTGGTGATCCCAGAAATGATGCGGATCTTGATGGATGAATATGGGATGGATTGGGACGATGCATGGGATATCGTGACGCGTTGTTGTGCATATACCAACCACACCGTATTAGCGGAAGCCTTGGAAAAATGGCCGGTCCATTATTTTGAACAGATCCTGCCACGTATCTGGATGATCATCAATGAGATCCAACGACGTTTTACGGTCGAACTCAATCATAAATATCATCGCTCCGATCTGATCCACGAACTCTCCATCATCAAGGAGGGTCAGGTCCACATGGCCAATTTAGCGATCATCGGTTCTCATGCCATCAATGGTGTAGCGGCATTGCATACTCAAATTCTGGAAGAATCGGTTTTCAAAGGATTCTATGCTTTATGGCCTGAAAAATTCACCAATAAGACCAATGGGGTGACCCATCGTCGTTGGTTGATGTACTCCAATCCTCAATTGAGTAAATTGTTGGATGATACTATTGGGGATAGTTGGCATAAAAATCCACAAGATTTGGTCAAGTTTGCTCAATATGCGGATGATCCGATGGTCCAGCAGGCCTTTATGGATATCAAGAAAGCACGGAAGGAAATTTTGGCTCAATATATCCATCATACGTTGGAAATCGACGTGGATACCGATTCCATGTTCGATGTGATCGCCAAACGCTTCCATGCTTATAAACGTCAGTTGATGTATTTGCTGCATATCATTTATCTGATCCAGCGTATCCATGAAGATCCATCCTTTGATCCAGGTAAGCATACGTTTATTTTTGCTGGTAAAGCCGCAGGCAGTTATGTATTTGCCAAGGAATGCATCGAATTGGCCAACTGCTTGATGGAAGTGGTCAACAATGATCCCCAACTTTCCAAATACATCAAAGTGGTCTTCATTCCTAACTATGGTGTTTCCATTGCGCAGATCTTGCTCAATGCGGCGGATGTGTCCGAACAGATCTCCACGGCAGGTAAGGAAGCCAGTGGTACCAGTAACATGAAATTCATGATGAATGGTGCGATCACATTGGGTACGATGGATGGGGCCAATATCGAGATCGTCAACCATGCAGGAATCGAAAATGAACAGATCTTTGGTTTGACCAGTGATGAAGTGGAACAGATCAAGTATGAGAATAGTTACAATGTCCATGCATTGTTACAAAGTGATACGACATTGCGCAATGTGGTCGAAGCATTGGTGAATCGTTCCATCGTGGATCGTCAATTCACCAATATCTACAATGAACTGTTCTATAAAAACGATGAATATCTTGTTTTGAAAGATTTCTGGAGTTATGCGGATGCCAAAACACAGCTGACCCACCGCTACCAGGACAAGTCCGGTTGGGCCAGGGCATGTATTCTCAACATTGCCAACAGCGGTTATTTCAGCTCTGATCGTACCATCGACGAATATGTACGGGATATCTGGCATCTTAAAAAGATCGAGTTTCGTCAATAATGCGTAAGATCAGCTTCTTTGAAGCGTACATTGATCGGCCGGATACGATCAATGTGTATATGAGTGAATTGCATTACCAAGGGATATCCACGTTCTTTTATCTGATGGACAATCAGGATGAAACGACCATGGTGGATATCGTATCGACCAGTGTGGGGGTGGATCATTATCACTATTATCAGTGTCGGATGAATAAACCACTCTCGTTTGGTCGGACGTATCGTTTATGTGATTCCCATGGACGTTCGACCCCATTACGATATGGTTTGGTCATCAAAAGTGATGATTTCAACCAACGTTTTACCACCGATCGCACCTTAGGTGCGAGCGTCAATGGTGGTACGACCACCTTTACCGTATGGTCACCAGTGTCCAGCAGTGTCTCATTGTTTTTGTTTGATCCCAAAGGAGAACGCAGTGTTTATCTGATGAATGCCAATACCGATGGGACATTTTCGTTGGTATTGCATCAAAATTGTGATGGCTTGCGATATTACTATGTGGCACATAATAACGGGAAGATGCGCCAGTTTCTCGATCCCTACGGGATCGCGCAGGCGCCCAATTCCCGTTATTCGGTCGTGGTGGATGTCAGTAAACTGAAAACCAACAAAGTGGTGGTCCCACCACTCACCCATCCCAACCAAGCCGTGATCTATGAAGCCAATATCCGTGATCTGACTCCGCAGCATACGTTTAAGGCATTAACGCATGAATATCGTTCTACTTTGGAATACATCAAGTCTTTAGGCGTCACTCATCTTCAGATCATGCCGATTTTTGACTATGGCAGTGTGGATGAGACCAACGTCAAAGCCATCTATAACTGGGGTTATGACGTGCAATCGTGGTTTACATTGGAAGGCTCTTATTCTTCCAACGTCTATGAACCCACCCAGGTCATGAAGGACTTCATCGAATTCGTCAACACGTGTCATTCCATCGGATTGAAAGTGGTGGTGGATGTGGTGTATAACCATGTCTTTGAATTGAAAGATTCGTGTTACTACCAGTGTTGTCCGTATTATTTCTTCCAGATCGATGAGATGGAAAACGTCTCCAATTCCAGTATGTGCGGCAATGACGTGGATACCACCATGCCGATGGTGCGTCGTACCATTTTGGATTCGGTTCGTCAATTGTTCTCACTTTACGATGTGGATGGGTTACGATTGGATTTGATGGGAATCATGGATGTTGACACCGTCAATGAGATCGCGACTGTGGCAAGACGTTACAAAAGTGACGCCTTGATCTATGGTGAAGGCTGGAACATGCCCAGTTTTTTGCCGGAAAGCAAACGGGCCTGTATTGCCAACGCGGCGAAAATGCCCGATGTGGGTTTTTTCAGCGATGTGGCACGTGATGCGATCAAAGGCAATCTGTATGGAAGTAATTTTGAACCTGGTTTTGCCTGCGGCAATGGTCAAGCCATGTATAAATGCATGAATGCTCTGCAAGCCAGTGTCACCGACTTTGGTTTTCATAAAGTATTCGTCAATAGTGCTCAACCCATCAACTATGTGGAATGCCACGACAACATGACTGTTTATGATCAATATACCTGTTTCATGAATGAAAAAGATGAACGGGTATTGAAACGGTGTCTGCTTTCACTGGCATTCGTGATCTTTGCCCAAGGTGTTCCGTTTATCCATTCGGGACAGGAATTTGGTCGAACCAAGAAAGGCATTGATAATTCCTATGATAAGGGGGATGAGATCAATCATTTCGACTATGGTTTACGGGATGAGCGGATGTGGATGGTGGACTATGTGCGCAATATGGTCTTACTCAGACACCAATATCCCCATTTTCATTTGGACGTGGAAAATAAATTGGGTACGAAGATCTTTTTCGAGCATGTCAATAATCAGATATTGATGTATGAGATCGATGCGGATGATTCGACCATGATCGTCTTCTTCAATCCATCGTATCATACGTTCCATTACCATTTCCAAAATGGTGTGACTCGTATTTTTGGAGAAGATGGCAGCCTGGATGAAGTGAGTGGTTTGACAGATGTTGAAGTTTCTCCGATTTCCTGTAGTGTCTATTTGGTCCATCATATGGCTTAGCTTAGTAAGAGCCGGCGAGTGCCGGCCTTTTATCTAAAAATAGTGAGAAAAGATAAGGTATTTATGAAAAAGAGTATTGTGATTGCGTTGATTTTACTCCTTTCTGGTTGCGTGGATAGTCAATTTGATCCGTTTCCGAAAGAATCGCGCACTTCAGAATTTGCGAAGTATAACTATCTATATGAAGCCTATGATCAAGGTATGGTGTATGCATACAGTTATGTAGAAGAGTTTTCTTTTCTTAAGGAAAACGGGGTGCCTAATCCGGATTTCATCTATTTATTCACTGGGGCGGATCGTGATGGGATTGAATTTGTTCTTAACTGTGATACAGATGATGTTGAAATTGATAGTTATTGCCATGTACTAACTGAATTGGATGTTGATGGATGCCCCTACGTTGACTTGTATGGGGAGCCTATTATTTTCGATGGTCGCCTTCAGTACATTTCTCCATATTATTTCTCTGCGACTGGTAAAGGAATTGACAGGGCAGGTTAGAAAGTAGATATTACTTTCCGATTCTATATCACACCATTTGGTTTTATTGTTTTAAATGATATTGATGAATTAGACGATGTTGATCCGTTTAGTCCAGGATATGAACACACAGGTGAGACTGAGCCCATGGATACAACGAAAGAATTTACCTTGGATGATAAAAACTTTGAATATGCCTGGAGTGGTTTTGATACGGGCATCCCAAATTTCATTCCAAATGAAAATCCGAGATTCAAAGTTAAAACGCAGGATTCAAAATAATGTAATACTCAAGTTGTTTTGATTAATGATATGGTGCAGAATCGACTTTTAAAGACTTGATTATGTAGCTGTCACTCCTTGGCTAATATGAATATATAAAAGAGACAATCCACTAAAAGTGAATTGTCCTTTTTAAGATTGATCTTCCTTTTCTTTAATTGTACTGCGCATCCTGTTAGTAGGTACGGCTCAATTGTGAGTGTCGTATGGGATGTATTGTGCACTTTGGTTATCAAAATCCATCAAAATCTGATAAGCCATACGATTTTCATCTTCATCCCAGATCTCCACGGATTCAGGGATCACTTCGATCAATATCTCGGTATCTTCGTGGGAATAAGCATTATAGGATTGCCAGAATAATTCTTTGTATTTCTGTTCAAACACCCGTCCGGGTTCATCCACAACCAATCCATGGTTGATCACATGGCCTTGGATGTAAACCGAGTAAAATGCGATCGCGATTTTCGGATTGGCCAGCAATTGCTTGGTCTTATCGAAATTCTTGTCAGTTTTGAAAAAAATACGATGATCATACATAATGGCAGAAATCGTGCGGATCGATGGGGTATCCTGATAGGATGCAGCAATCTGAGCGATCTTGTGATCACCCAATTTGTTCCATAAAATCTCACTGGCTTTTTCAAATGTCATGTTTTTCATGATAACGTCAACGCTCCTTCTTTGAATTAGATGATGCTATTATAAGCAAGGAAAATGGCGATGGCGGATGCAATCACAAATAAAGCGATGCCGATCCAAGGTTTATTGGATGCGTCGGCATGGCTGGACGCATCGGCCATATGGTTTTTCCGTAAAAAGCTTACCACTGGTTTGTATAAATACACCACGATCAATGCATCGACACCGTATTTGATCAAATTGAATGGCATGATTCCTGGGATCAATAACTCGGCTACAGCTGAACGGGGCAT
>CALVCY010000156.1 GCA_944326175.1 uncultured Erysipelotrichaceae bacterium | reverse complement strand
CATCATCGATCGTGGATTGCACAAGTATCAATCCCATTTTCATCGCATGGGGTTTATCCATGGCATCGATCATCTGAAATAATGGTTGAACCAAAGGATCATCTTTACCGATGATAAACGTTGCTTTCCTTTTGTATCGCTGTATCAATCGTGGATAGTATGGATGATGGTCAAACCACTTCGGATATTCTTTCATGCTTTTATTTTACCATTGACTTTTTAAATCATGATCAGTGTGAATTACGAAAGGCGATCATGTCTAACCGGATGGCTCTTGAAACGAATAATTCTACTTATCGTGAAACTATTATTTCAAGATTTATATGCTTGAAAATTTAATTACATTTTACAATATCTACTCCTTTTCTTTAACACACCATTGGAATAATTACGGTGCAAAAGCAGTAAGGAGGACTGATATCATGAGTATGTCTGCTAAGCAAGGGGCGACACAATCACAGAAACTGATGGTTTTTGTTTTAACCATGTCATTATATGGTTTGGCCACCCTGTTCACTGAACTCATTCCGAGTTTCCAAGTCGGAATCGTTGAATTTTCCGTCGAATACTTCCTGTTTATTCCATTGACCCTCGCCATTTTATTTGATCCCTTGTCCGCTGCCCTTGGTGCAGCCACCGGTGAACTCGTATTTTCTGAAATCATGCTCGGGCAGTTTGGCGGTCTGGGAGAATTGGAAAAATTCATCACGGTTACCATTGGTGTTTACATTGCCGGTCGATTGGTCAAAGACCCAAAAAACATCAAGATCGTTGCCATTGTAGCCATTGTCGGAACCGGCGTCCAGCTGGCACTTGGCATGATTGTGGATATTGCCAAAGTCCAGTTTGCTGTTGAGGAGTTTGAAGCGGTTGCCGGTTTGCCGCAATCCGTCTATGCTACCGAAGGTTTTGCATTTTTGAATGATCTGCTGTTTAGTGGAATCCTGTTTTGCATGCTGCCGACGATGTATCTGGTACCGAAACTTTATGGCAAGATTGAACCGTTATTGGGAATGGAGCCACGCAATCCGCACAACTGGGTCTCACCATTATCTGGTAAAACCATCGGCATCTGTGTGATTGGATTTGTGATTGCATGCACTGCGGAACTGATTGCCACAGCCGGAATGCCGTTAGTCGACTGGGAAGCCGAGTGGGCTGAGAGTTCCACTGCACTTTATATTGCCATTATTGTTGCTACTTTGATTGCGTTGGCGGCAATGATCGTGATCAAAAAGAAGCATCAGGAAGGAAGCGTTGCCTGATGGATATCATCCAGGTGGAAGATCTTCATTTTTCCTACCCAGGCAGTGATCTTCCGATTCTGGATGGGCTCACGCTGAGCGTTGAAAAGGGGGATTTCTTGGCCATTGTAGGCAACAATGGATGCGGGAAATCCACTTTTTGCAAAACGCTCAACGGTCTCATTCCCCATTTCATCTCTGGGAAAATTTCCGGTTCCATCATTGTCGATGGTGTGGTCACATTCGATTCCACCGTGGCTAAACTAGCCGCTAAGGTGGGATACGTTTACCAGGATTTTGAAAATCAGATCGTTCGGCCGACAGTTTTGGATGATGCTTCCTATGCTTGTTTGAATTATGCCTATGTTGATTATCTTAAACGCGGCCAAAAAGCGTTGGAAACCGTCAAATTAGCGGATAAAGCGAATGAGTACATCTGGGCACTCTCGGGCGGTCAGACGCATTTGCTGGCACTGGCGGGTGCGTTGTCACTGTCGCCGGATATCCTGATATTGGATGAACCGATTGCTCAATTGGATCCGCATCATGCCGATATCGTTTATGAAACGTTGAAAACACTCAATGAACAGTATGGTAAAACCATCATCGTCATTGAACATCATACCGAATATATTGCATCCTATTGTCATCACGTCGTGCTATTGGACAAAGGGAAAGTTAAGTGGAAGCTGGATACCCAACACGCACTGAGCAAGATCGATGATCTTAAGGGATCACATATCTATCCACCGGCAGTAACCCGGGCAGCACATTGGTTCAACCAACAGAGAAAGGATCATATTGATCCATTGCCGATTACTCTTGATCAAGCGAAAGTCTCATTCAAAAATTATCGTCAGAAGATGGTTGAACCACCCACTCCCATAACATCTTCCACTTCGATCATGGTTGAATATCAACATGTCCATTGGGCCTATCGTTCCATCAAGGGCGAAGACCGTGTAATTTTTGATGATCTTTCCTTTACCCTGTATCAAGGCGACAAAGTCGCCTTGATCGGCAGCAACGGAGCCGGAAAAAGTACCTTGATGAAATTAATGGTCGGTCTGTTAAAACTAAAGCAAGGGGACATATTGCTTAATGGTCAGTCCATCCGTTGTAAACACAGTGAATCCCTGGGGGATATCGTTTCACTTGTTTATCAAAATCCTGAACAGATGTTTATCAAGGATTCCATCCGCAAAGACATTGCCTTTGCCATGGAAGCCCGCGGTATTTCCAACGTCAGTGAAAAATGCGATGAATTGCTCAAACGATTTGAATTAACCGAATTATCCGAGCGAGATGGACGACTTTTATCTGGCGGTCAAATGCGGCGTGCTTCACTGGCTATCGGTGTGGCATTGGATCCGCGTATTTTACTGCTGGATGAACCAACAGCCAATCTGGATATGGCCACCCGTCGGGAAATTATGGACACATTGGTTGCCATGAAGGAAATCACCGACACTGTAGTCATCGCCACCCATGATATGCAGCTGGTGTGTGAATGGGCCAATCGAATTATTGTGCTTCACCAGGGCAAGTGCATTGCCGATGGCTCACGTGAAGCCATCTTCCATAACCCAAAAGTCATTGAAGTGGCTGGAATCCGTCCACCGCAGATCCATCAGCTGGCAGTCGGGTTGAATCCTGCCACGACCTGCTATTCAGTCGATGATTTTACCCGTATGTTTGCGTTACACGGAGGAATTTATGAAAGAGTCGTTGACTGAAAGTATTCTAGATAAGTTCAGTATGGATTTCTTGCGCAATCAAGTGCTTAAGAATGCGTATGGCAATACCGATACGCTGATTGCATCATTGGACTCGCGCGTATTACTGATCTGGTATTTATTTTTCGGCTTGGTGCCATGGTTCAGTGATGATCTGACCTTTTTGATGAGCTGTTTTATTTTGGTTTTGATAACGACCAAACTGGCCCATGTTGCCGGTTTAGTGTTGGTAGTATTTGGCATCGGTGTATTCTCGCAAAGCGGCTATCTGTTTATTGTTTCCCTGTTTTTCGGTGGTAATGCTTCCACGATCATGCCTTTGTTGATTATGACGTTGAAAGTGGCTACCTGTTCCTTGGCCTCCATTACAGTATTCAGCGGATTGGACCCGGATAAACTGAGCAACGGACTAATGGCATTCGGTTGTCCGGAGCGACTCGCGTTTTCGATTGCGTATGCATATCGTATTTTGCCGATTTTAATGGAAGAATTCCAAAATGTGCTCTTATCTTTCCGCTTGCGGGGAAAAGCACCCACTCACGAAACATTCAAAGGCAAGGTCCAATACCTGTGGTATCAGCTTAAAACGATCATGTATGCCTTTTATCCGCTGATGCTCAATACCGCCAAACGCAGTCGAACAACCGTCGAGGCATTGGAAATTCGCGGATATCGCAATGCGGCAGTGGACAAGCGGGTCAAGAAACTGAAACTTGCAACGCTGAAACTGAGTGCTAATGACGGGATATTCGTGTGTCTATCGATTTTGTGGATCGTTTCGATACAATTGATTCATACATTGGTTTGACCATACAAAACAAAGGAAGTGAAACGAATATGATGAAAATGGATTTTCATACTCATGGCAAATTGGCCAAGAAACTGCCGTTTTCGACGGCATACACGGATTGGTTGATGAATCAGGCCAAACAGGCTGGGTTAGATGCCATCGCCTTAACGGAACATTTCAATACATTGCAGTTTGATGAAGTCTACGCTTATCTGAAAGGTAAGGCAGTGCTGGATGGGGATACGCTTCTTATGCCTAACGGTTTGCGAATTTTCTGTGGTATGGAAACCGATATTGCACAAGGCGGTCATATCTTATGCATTGGACGTTATGAAGATATCCTGACGCTCAATCAAAAATTGGCACCATACAAACAACCGAACCATTTCATCGATTTTGATGCGTTGATGGATCTATTTGATCAATATGATGTCATTGTCGGGGCTGCACACCCGTATCGAAGTGGCAGTCATATCCCTGAATTGACGCTAAAACAGCTATCCCGGTTTGATTTTGTGGATCTTAATGGGAAAGATATGGGAAGCGATCGCAATCATCTAGAACCCTTGACATTTGCGCTGGCTCAAAAGATCGATCGTCCGTTGGTCTGTGGATCGGATACCCATCAAGCAGTGCAGTATGGCTGCGTCTATACGGAATTTAATACGACCATCAATACTGTCGAAGGATTGCGACAGGTGATGAACAAAGGAGACTATTCACGTTTCATAGATAATCATGTATCCCAACAGGTTCAGGCTGCAGCCTATTTGAAGGCGTCTTTGAAAACTATTCATGCATTGGGCGGGGATTATGTGGCGGTATTGCTGGGTAAAGATGATGGGATATCGTTTGCGGATAAGATTGCTACCAAATACAGATCGGTTGTTGTGGATTGTGGCGATGATGACATGGTAAAGACCATGGATAATCAGGTCAATGCCATGGCATTGAGCGGATATCAGCTGGTCAGTACCACCATGATCAATGATCGTCAGTTGGTGATGGTATTTGTGCATCATGGGGTATAGGGATCGCTTCAGGCAGTGATATAATCAGAATCGACAGAAAGCAGGAAAAATGAGTATCAAATGGCCAGATATACCCGATAAACTGAGTGAAAATGAATGGATGATTTTGAATTATTTCAATGGTTCAAACCATACATCTTTGATGGACAGTATCCATGAAAGTGCGCGTACGATTGGTGTTTCCACAGCATCACTTTCACGGTTTGTAAGACGGTTGGGCTTTGATGATTACAAAGAATTCAAACAATTTTTGTTTGCTCAGTATTCTGGAAGTTCGGCTGCGCAAAAAATGGCCAATACGTGGGAAACGGACGGGAATCTGGATATACGACAGTGGCTGAACAAACAGAGTCGATTGGTTCAAACCAGTGCCACCATGGTTGATCCACAGGTCTTCTCCAGTGTTTCAATAGCTTTGGCACGTACGTCACATGTGTATATCTATGGAGCCAAAGCTTCGACGTATTTGGCAGAATATCTTTCTTACCGGCTGCATCGCATTGGCATTGCCACGGTATTGTTGGGTCATGATCATGAAATTGCAGAAGATTTAGTGGATTTAACCAAGGATGATGTGATTATTATCTTTGGATTCAGCAAGCTCAATGCAACGGGTTCAACCATACTTTCTTATGGTCATACCATGCAGACCACCAACGTTCTGATCACTTCCTGTACGATGTTGCCTCAGGCGAAGCTTGAGGATTATCTGTTGACGGTTGATCGTGGTCAAGCCAATGAATTCCATTCCATGACTTCAGCCATGGCATTGTTGGATGGTTTGGTCGTATCGGTAGGTGCCATTAAAGGTGAACCGGCATTGAATCGTATGAAATCGGTTCATCATCTGAAACAACAGCTGAATCAATCCGATTGATTCAACATTTCAATTTGTTTAAGAAGGGAAAAGCAAAGCGGTGTTTTGAAAATTGCTTTGCTTTTTATTTTTTCCGTTTGATGGATTGATCTCAATCAGAATTGATTTGGGAAAGTTGTTCGTACCTTATCAAATACCAGGTGTTTCAAAATGTTCAGATCGATCCGCGGCGACTTCAGTTTCTTATTGATCTGTGTTATTTCTTCGCTGATGAATGTGTGCCAGATGGTTTGCAACAGCATTCCGTTGAGCGCCGCCGTTTTGTGCGCGTACAGTTTAGGCTGCTCATTTTTCAACCGCGCAAATTCTTTGATTAGCATTTCGTTGATGAGCAAGGACAATGCTTTTTCTTCCACATCGGCATGCTCATACGCATCATTTTTTTCTAGGTACGTATTTGCGCATGAGACATTCAGATGCCACGATTTTTCCATAACAATGACGGCCGAATCGATTGATGAATTCATAATTCTTTAGCACGATCCCTTCACCGATCTGGTCCACGTGTTCATCAATCAAATATTTGTTGGTTTTGACCAATTCCTCCAGCTGTTCCATGGTCGGATTGGTCAATACCGCCATTTGTGGATTCACCGTTGCTCCAAGATCGCGCAACTCTTGTTCGTAGTCTTCCGGTTTGAGGTAGTGTTGGCGATCATCGTCATAGACATCAAAGAAAGAAATTACGTCAGGCATCCGCTTGATACCAGTTGATCTGGTTTTTGATCAGCCACTCCCCATATACATAATAATGCGGATGCCTGACAAGATATGCTTTGACGCCATCTTCGTGTTGTGCGTGGGCGGCAAAGCCGGCGTTGTCATCGATCAATGTCAATACTCGTTTCCGTGATCCGGCGGCTAAATTGCCTTGGTCATCTAGATAAAGGAC
>CALVCY010000155.1 GCA_944326175.1 uncultured Erysipelotrichaceae bacterium | reverse complement strand
CATCATCGATCGTGGATTGCACAAGTATCAATCCCATTTTCATCGCATGGGGTTTATCCATGGCATCGATCATCTGAAATAATGGTTGAACCAAAGGATCATCTTTACCGATGATAAACGTTGCTTTGCGTTTGTAATGTTTGATCAATGTATCTTTCAATGGATGGGTATCAAACCAATCAGGGTAAGAAAACATGCCAGTATTATCTCATGAATAATGGTTCATATGTGGAATATTGATTGTGTAGATCAATGTATTTTGCTATGGTTGAACCACCATGGCAAAGTATCGTATTGGACAGTTATCAACGTTATTGGGGATTCCAGCTACAACCATCCGCTATCTGGAACAAGCCCAAGTTTTGCTAACCAAACATGATCCCAATGGCTATCGGTATTATGATGAAGTAGATATTCACAATATCATGCATTACCAGTTTTATCGTTCGTTGGATTATCCACAGGTAGAAGCAACCTATAATCTGTATGAGTACACCATTGATGAAATCATCGAAGGTGGTTCAACCCTGTTGGACCAGCTGGAACATAATCTATGGTTTGACCAACGTCGCGTTGAGATTCAACTGGATCGACTACGATTTTTCAAGTATGCAAAAGATCATATCCAACAAATCGATACCATGGTTAGACCATCACTTTTTGTTTTACCATACCGTAAACGACAAATGGATCAAACCATAACATTACTTGACGAGCCAACAAGGGAATCGATGATCCGTAAGTGGATGCATGCCATGCCATTGGTATCTTTGACACCACTGATCCAACCACAAGATTTTATACATCATAATCGCATCGAATACTCTGCATTGATGGTTGATCAAAACGATGCTGAAAAAGTTGGACTATCAACCAATGCATATGTGCAATCCTTACCACAATGCCTGTGTTTGCGATTCATTATCTATCGCCAGCAAGGTTACATGAATGCCTTTGTTGATTATTCCTCTGAAGTTTATCGGTATATGGAAAACCATGGTTTAACCATTAATGGTGTGATCACCTTTTCCAATTATGTCGCATTCCATAAACATACCAGCCATGAATTTTATGGTGAAATGTTGATTCCCTATGCAAAATTGTGAATTTTTGAATTAATTCATTGACCCTACAGTGACTGTAGGGTTTTTAATATGGCTGTTTCAACGTGAAAGGAGAAAAAGCAAAATGAAAATGAAACAATATGGGGCATTGCTATTATGTGCCATGTTACTGACTGGTTGCAGTAATAACGAAGCCGTTTTGACTACTGCTACCGGTGATGCTACGATGACACCTGGGACCTATTCTTCCACACAAAATGGATATGCAGGCGGGTTTGAAGTCAAGGTTACGGTGGATCAAACCAGTATTACTGCGATCGAAATCGGTGAGAATAATGAAACCGAAGCCATTGGTGGCATGGCCATCGATCAATTGCCAACGGCGATTATTGATGCGCAATCTATCGCAATCGATGGGTTGTCTGGTGCAACATTCACCTCAGATGCCATCATTGCTGGTGTCAAAGATTGTTTGCAACAGGCTGGTGCGGATATGAGACAGTTCGAAGCTGCAGTCTCTGATGAAACCACCAGTGGCGAGCAGGTTACGTTAGAAAAAGATGTCGTTGTGGTTGGTGCCGGCGCAGCCGGATTGACTGCCGCGATCCGATTGAAAGAGCAAGGCATCGATAATATTATCGTGCTTGAACAGATGGCCTATACTGGAGGCGCATCTGCAACATGTGGCGGTGGTTTTTTGGCGGCGGGCACAGCCATCCAAAGTGCAGATAGCGTCGAAGGAATGATCGATGAAATCACGACCAAAGGTCATGAACTGAATGATGCCGAACTGACAGAAGTCCATGCAAAAACCAGTGGAGAAACATTGACGTGGCTAATGGATACAACGGGAGTCGAAATGAATGAACCGGCACAGGATTCTTATGATTACACTGCTGTTGGTGGTGGTGCACAATTCATGAGTACATTGTCTGACTATGCTTCAACGTTAGGTATAGAAATCTTATTGAACACCAAAGCCGAATCATTGATTTGTGATGAATCGGGTACAAACGGCGTAATCGGTGTGATGGCTAGCGATAAAGAGGGCAATACATATACCATTCATGCAGACTATGTGATTTTGGCCACCGGTGGATATGGAGCCAATAGTGAGTTAACGGAAAGCGCCAATATCGGCCGAGTCGTTTATTACGGCCCAGTTTCTAGCGATGGATCAGGATTATTGATGGCACAGGCTGTTGGTGCAACCACACGCAATATGGAATATGTTGGTGTCAAGCCGAATGGCTTGGAGATCAGTGATGGTATTGGCAAATATACGCAACCTGCCAACAATGCAATGTGGAAAGCATCCGCCGGTTTCTCCGTGAATAAAGAAGGCGAACGCGTTGTCAATGAACAGGCCAGTGAAGAAGAATTAGTTAAAGCCTACAAAAATCAAGATGACTGGGCCCTTTATACAGTGATGGATCCAAGCGCATATGAAGTGTTTTATAACACTGCCATCGAAAAACATTTACTCTCTGAGTCCGATATCGAAACATGGATCAGTGAAAAGGGCAGCGGAACAACGATTTTCGTTAAAGGTGAATCGGTGGAAGATGCCGCTACACAGGCAGGAATCGATCCGGTTGCGTTACAGACAACGATTGATGAATTCAATGCTGGAATCGAAAGTGGTCAAGATGAATTTGGACGAGATGTGACCACGACCTTTGATGATTCAGGTGAAGTCTACATCATCAAGC
>CALVCY010000154.1 GCA_944326175.1 uncultured Erysipelotrichaceae bacterium | reverse complement strand
GATGATTTCAAAATTGCTATTATCCAGTCACTTAAGAAAATAATTAAATGCGATCACAGAGGTTGCGAAAAAGAGTATCCTTATAATAAAGAACATATCTGCCCTTTTTGCGATAATCAAACAGATCGTGTAATTATAGCACGAGTTAAGAAAAGAATTTCTGCCTCCGGAAAAATATTGTTTCCCAATAACGGGACTCACTATTATCCATCCTTGCCTGCCATTGAAGAAGAGATCAACTACATGGTGATCCGGGGCGGAGAAACTAGCATAACTCCAATATGTTTTGATCCTAAATTAAAACCAAGCAGTTTCCGTAGCGGCATCCGCATACATTACACGCCAGAGGAAAACAGGCTCGGTATCAGAAATTGCTTTAAGAAGTTTAATATAAAAGTCAACGGACAGATTCTTACTCCATATTCAAAAAATAATCAGAAGAATAATTCTGATATATGGCTTTCTAGTCTCTCTAAAATTACTATTGAACTTCTTCCAGATAATGCGCAGCTTGAACCAGAAACCATTGTCCCAATCCATTCTGATGTATACGGTTCTGTTACTTTTACATGGATAATAACCATTAATTAAGGAGCTCGATTATGAACAGTAAGGACATACGATTCGCAACAAAAGAGTATGTGTTTAATGTGCGCTGTAAAGACAGCACAATTCAATTGAATGTAAATACAATTTATGATTATCAAATTATCGGTGATGATTTGCTAATCGGCATTGAAAATAAATTTACAGTTGTAGACATACTAAATGTAAAATCAGATGTCCTGCAGGAATTGAAAGAATTCGCTGGGAAATCACTTTTACGTTTGGACAAAGCAAATCCGGACACTGGAACATATGTATTCAACCTGCTTTGTTTTTATCAACACACGCACTTTGAAGAGCCATATCAGGTTGTGCTGGATTCCGCAATCTTTCCCGAGTTGCGACGTAGAAATCTCAATTCTACAAAAGCTGTGAAGTATTTCACTGATGAACTTGTGTTTGATGGTAAGTATTGGTTTGCCTATGGGAATGACCAAAGAAACAATGAGCAGCGGTTATATGGTAAACATATTTCCGTTACCGTATGCCCATCCCCCCAAGGTTATCTGCATGTGTTGGATGTTCAAAATAACAGAGGTCACAAAGATAATCTAATCACTTTGATGAGCGGAACGATAGAATTTAAAGACGACACCGAGGCTCTTCAGAGATTAACACAAGAGTTCCTTGAAAAGTATAAGCAAGCTACTCGTGATAATGCCGAACTCATTAATTTATGGAAAATTTATGATGAATTAGATCAGGAAACTATTAAGGCAGATGCTGAAGAGATGGGTTTCCTGAAATACAAGAGTTATCGCCATAGTAAAGGCAATTTAATATTTGATGTAGAAGGTGGATATGTAACATCAGAGTTTTTGAGAAGTGATATTCAATATGCCGTTCTGCCACTGGTAGGTTTCGATCGAGATCATCCGTTAGATTATAACCCAAAGAATGCCATCACTATTGGCGGGGAATTCGATAAAAAATGTGTTAATACCAGAGAGTTTATTGTCACTGAGGAGTATGTCGATTCCTTCAAGAAATTGCCTGATCGAGGATATATTGTTCCAAATATCAATGGATCAGTCATACAAAAAAAACGTCGAGATATAGCTAGAAAACGCATTATAAACGGAGAAAATCCGTTACCTGGTCTGAACCTGTTGATTCAGTCTGGTGATATTGTGGGGAATATAGGAAAAGAAAGACCGGCGGTTACTGACCATCTTCGAAAGTGTTTTTTCGGTTCTAACAAGAAGAAAAATTTCAATGATAGGCAAAGAGAAGCTATTCGCATAGCAATTAATACCCCGGATATTGCTGTGATTCAAGGGCCTCCCGGAACAGGAAAAACGCAGGTGATTAAGGCCATCATTGAAAGGATCAATGAATTGGAGAATGGCGAGTCACGAATATTAGTTACTTCTACACAACATGATGCAGTTGATAATGCCATTAAAGGAGTTTCCTACGGCGGTATTCCGGTTAACAGAGTGTTTAACCGAGAAAGAGCTTCAAAAGAAGATACCCCCATATTTGGTTGGATCGATGAAATGATCAAATCGTGTAGCGAGTGGCTGACTAACCACCAGCAGCAAAGCACAACTCAAGATATTTTTATCTGTTTAGCTGAATTGGGTCATGCAGACATCAATATAGCACAGGAGCGATTGAAGGAATTGTATCACCTTCTGCAAAAAAATGGTTACTCGGGCGAATTACTTGCCAAAGTGAATACTGCTATAATAAAGTTAATCGATGCAACTTTCCCTTCTCATATTGATACCGAAACAGGGGACCCGATTCTATTGGAACTCATTGATCGCCAACCCACAGCACGAAATGATTTTTTGATCGATGGTGGTAGACAACTTGGCATTTTGGAACGCCACCTAAAGTTTGACTGTGATAATGTTAATTTCGAGATTCCAGATTACTGGAAACAATTAAGGCGGGCAACGAGTGAAACTTCAGAACTAGATGAATGGTTGACACAACTGAAGGCGGATTTGGATACATTGAGAAAGTTGTGTAAAGCCACAACAGATGGTGATGATACATCGAAATGTGTAGCTGAGGTTATTGACCCAATAATAAACGAGGTGAATGGAGCAATCGCTGATCGAGGAGAAAATCTAACCAATGAGCAAAAACTATACGAGCAGATATGGGTTTTCAAGCATGAATTGAGCAATATACAAAATGTCAAACAACTCATCTCTGACTACTCGCAGGTTAATGCTGCCACATGTCAGCAGTCTGCTAATAAATTTATCAGTCCTGCAATGAAAGGTTTTGAAGACTCGTATGACTATGTGATTATTGATGAGGCAGCTCGTTCTAACCCGTTAGATCTTCTAATTCCAATGTCCATGGGCAAGAAACTAATTCTGGTCGGGGATCACAAACAACTTCCACATATGGTTGAAAGGGATATTATAGAGAAAGTCGAATCAAAAACCAAGGACAGTAATGCCCATCAAGTGTTGGAAGAATCTCTATTTATGCGACTATTCAACAATGTCCGTGAAGCAGATGTGAAAGCAAAACAGGACCTCACTAAGAGCGCATATATTAACCGAACATGCACCCTAAATGAACAATATCGAATGCACTCACAGATTTGCGATCTAATCAATGTCTTTTATCAAGATGAGCAATTAAGTACGGCCTGCGCGGATGAGGATAGGTTGCACAACCTCAACCTTTATGATAATAAGCCCCTCGTCTGGCTTGATGTCGTGGCTGGTGAAAAGTATCCTTATGAAGAAAAAGGAATAAGCAAATCCAGGCCTTGCGAGGTAGAAATCATTAAAACAGAGTTGAGCAAAATAATAGTCGGTAATCCGGTTTTCGATGTGGGCGTTATCACATTTTATAGC
>CALVCY010000153.1 GCA_944326175.1 uncultured Erysipelotrichaceae bacterium | reverse complement strand
AAAAACAAAAGTCTCCCTGGTTAATGCAATCAGGGAGACTATGCTTATAAATTTTAGTTGGGGAGCAATGAACCACAGAAGTTTAAAGCCCATCTATGGCATCCCCACTCAAAAATTTATAGTGCCGATATTTTTATTCTTGTAAAACAAAGATCAATGATGCATTGATCGGTAATTCGATCGTTCCGCCAGTATATGGTCCATACGTCTGCCCATTGAATTCGTAATACATTTCAAATGGGGTAAATTTTACAAAATCATAAGATCCATTGCCCATCCTGTAACTCATTCGATTGGCAAATGTCGAATAATTGGTTTGCAAGGTTTCCATGACCTGCTCGGCGCTGGTTGCACCATTGGTTACACCAAAGCCAGTCGTTTCATCCAAGGTGATGGATGTCATTTGCGGTCCTTGGGAAACATTGACGGAACAGGACAAATTGTTCATATCGCAGCTATGGGAAATGATATTACCATCAGCAACCGTGTCATGGTATTGATAAGAAGCTGTTACGGTGATGCCATTGACCACGCAACTATTACCACTCGAACAAAGACTGCTCCATGCCGATCCATTAGTCACCGGATCCTGTGGACCTTTAGAAACGGTAACGTTGACCGTGACCGTATCCTGGCCTTTGACGACTTCGCCGTTATTTCGATCTTGGGTCAATATCGTTCCTTTGGGTTTGGTGCTTTCGCTACTACCGATGTTTTTAAGGATCACGCCATTATTCAGATTCCAAGTGTTGGTTCCAGATCCCCAGGCTGTACCAATGTAGTTACCGATGGTAATGGTGGGCTCGGCACCTTTGGAAACCGTGCAGTAGATGGTTTTACCATCGATACGACAGTCATAGGTTTTTCCGGAAGCGACGGAACTGTTATATTGTTGATTCGAGGTGTCAATGGTCCAACCACTTGCACCTTCACTGCGTGCCGTTGCGATACGATTGGATGCTTCACTTACAGTCAAATTATTGAAATCAGCGGCATTGGGGTTATAGGATCCTTTGGATGTATAGAAATCAATATAGGTTCCCTCGTTGACGTTGGTTCCGCCACCGATCGAGCAACTCATGACATTTCCATTGGCAACAGATTCACTGTAACGGGTCCCTTTGAATGTACCTTGCAATCCGTTATTTTCCAGTGCATTCTCATAACTTTCTCTTGAACCGGAACATTGTGGAACAGCAACTTGCTTCGCTTCGTAAACGTTGACACTGACATCGACTTTACCGTTGATGTCGATGGTTTTGGTATTGGTTTTGACCAAATTATCATCGGCGCGGGTATGAGTCGTCACATTGGTACGAGCTATTGATAGACCAGCACCCATATTATTCAGGGATTCGATTTGCTTTTCGAACTCAGAGTAATCTTTATTGGTAAAATCGCCGACTTCGATGGTTGAACCAAGGGATAAGGTAAAGCTGATGGTTTGGTTGGCAGATACTTGTGTACCGGTTTTGACACTTTGATTGATGATCAACCCTTTTTCACTGGTGGAATATCTGGATTGAGTGAAATTGCATTTCAATCCATTCTCATTACACCAACGACTAGCGGCTTCTCTGGTTTGACCATTCAAATCTTCCATCAATATGGCTTTACCAAGGGATATCGTTACGGTCAGTTTATCTCCGGTCTTGATCATCGTTCCAGCTTTGACCGATTGGCTGATCACTTCACCGGTTTCTACGGTGTCACTGTATTCGCTTAGGTAAGTGACCGTGATCCGGTTTTCACCTGCCCAGGCAGCCACATTGGATTTGGTATAACCAGAAAGATCGGGCATCTCGATTTCTACACCGATCCGCGCTTGTGTGATGGCGAACGTTACTAAAATCGCATCGGAACGTTTGGCAGTCGAAGTGGTGATGTTGATGGATAAAAAGGAGCCATCCGTTGCATCCTCATCCACCACGTATTCATAGGTGACATCCGTGAACAAGTTATCGTCGAACCATTCCATGATTTCGGTTTCATTCATCGTTTCAAAGTCTGGCAATGTCACTTCATAATCGGGATCTTTACCATCCGATACAGTGAAAGTGATGATATCGTTTTCACTCATGGTCGAATCGGATTCTATGGATTGGGCAATAATGTTGCCTTCAGGTACAGTTTCACTGTATTGATGGATGAAAACACAATGCGTTTCATCTAATTTATTTTCATCGCACCATTGCTGCACTGCTTCACTGGTCGAACCAACCTGGTTGGTCACAGTGATGCGTTGGTTGGAATCATTCATAAATAGTACCAGTGCCACAATGATCCCGATCATCAATAAAAGGATCACTACCAGTAAGGCAATGGAGGCTTTGTTATGGGTCAAGGTATAAATCACAGAAGGATTGGAAGGGGTGGATGGACCATCATCATCCCAATCGGTCTCATCATGGTCAAGATCCATATCATCGTTGGTGGGATCATTCTCGGTGTCGGATCCACCTTTGGTATCTTTTTCATTGGATTCACTTGCCACAAAATCAGCAATCTTTAGATTACTGGTTTGGTTTGAACCATTGATCTCTTCTTCTTTTAATATTTTATTCAATGCTGTGGTCAAACCCATGGTTTGACCATCGGTATCATTCATGGTCGAACCACGATCTTCTGTCGGTGTCACCATGTCATTGTCTTTCATTTCCATACCACAAGTATATCATGATGTTCTGTCTTGTTCTGCTTTAGCCGTAACACGAATGTGATAGAATGATTCTACATGAAAAAAAGATTTTCTATTTGGTTGATATTGCTTGTCAGTTTGACATTGGGCGGTTGTTCCTGGATCGATACGATCAGCGGTCGCAGTGCACGGGAAGCCCAACAACTTTATGATGGATTGTACAATCAATTGGTTGCGGCCACCACTTTTGATTCCAGTGTATCGGATTATGATCTGACATTGAATGTCAGCGATGGTTCGGATGGTTATACCATGACGTTGACCATCGATACGCCACGTATTGCCATGCGCCATGTGGAATTGATGGTGATCGATTCGACGGCATTGACCAATCAGGATCAGGGGATGATTTTGACTAGAGGATTAATGGATGAAATCATCCATCTGGTACCCAATCAAGTCTATCCTTCATTGAATGCATTGGATCACGTGGAAGTGGAATCCACATTTACGACATTGCCTCAAACCATACGCGTCATGGTATCCTACATGGATGAATCTGGTTCGACCACCTACAAACAGTTTTTCTTATTTGAAATCGATGCTACAGGCATGCAGACATTGACGCCTCAGTAGACGAAAAAACCGGCATAGCCGGTTTTTAAATGGTTCGACCATTATAGGATATGGGTGGGATAATAATTCGATTTGGATACGGTTGGATCGATTGCATAAGCATTCATGAATGCGATGACACTGTCAGTGATACTGTTGGGTGTAGATGCACCCGATGTAATACCAATGGCATGACAGTGATCAAATAATGAGGGATCCAGTTCGCTGAGGTCGTTGATCTTGACCACTGTATGGACGTGATCTTTACTTCTTGCCAATTGTTCCAATTTGGTCGTGTTGTTACTGGTCGTATCCCCGACAATGATCATACCATCGATGGTATCATCCATATTCAATACGGCATTCTGTCTTGAAGAAGTAGCAAAACAGATCTGTGGCTCAATCAAAGCATGGGGATATCGGGATTTGATGGTTTCCACCATTGACTTGACCATGGTCGTACTCATGGTCGTCTGTGTTGTGACCACGATTTTGGTGTCGATATCCAATTGAGGGATATCCTCTTTTGTCTCAATGACGATCACTTCTGGGTGCTTGAAACATACTCCTTCACTCTCTGGATGTTGATGCTTGCCGATATAGAAAATGGTATAACCATTGGCGATATGGTCCATCACCTTTTGCTTCGTCAGTTTCACATCCTCACACGATGCATCCACCACGATCAATCCCTTTTGTTTCGCTTTCTGCTCGACATATTCACTGACTCCATGCGCGCTAAAAATCACCACACCTTCATCGATTTCATCCAATAAGTCATACCGTGTTTTTCCTTTATCCATCAGTGTTTGGATCCCCAATGATTGCAATGCTTTGGAAACATAATGGTTATGAACGATCGGTCCAAGGATGGTAATGGGTGTATTTGGGTATTGCAACGCGGTATTTTTAGCGATTTGGATCGCGCGTAATACCCCTTTGCAATACCCACGCGGAACTAATGGTATAATTTTCATGCATTGATTTTATCATTGTTTTATCGTCCAATGATGTGAATGATAAGGAGGAGAACATGCAACATTTCAATACCAAGCGATCCATCGAACAATGGGTCGATAGTTTTGGTTTCAACCAATATACCCCCATCCAATCCAAAACGATTCCCTTGGCTTTAAAAGGGCGCAATATCATTGCTCGCTCAGCGACCGGAACCGGCAAAACACTGGCCTATCTGATTCCAGTTTTGAACAATATCAATGTCAACAATCCCAACGTTCAAGCGGTGATCACTGCTCCGACGCGTGAATTAGCCCAACAGATCTATTCGGTAGCAAGCGGGTATCGCAAGTTTGAAACAGATATGCGGATCCGATTGGTGATCGGTGGAGTCGATCGATTGAAAGAAATCGAATCATTGCAGCACAATCAGCCTCATGTGGTCATCGGTACACCAGGACGCATCAAGGATTTGTTTTTGAAAGAAAAAGTATTGCGGGTCGAAAAGGCCAAATGTTTTGTGGTCGATGAAGCGGACATGACGCTGGAATTCGGATTTTTAGATGATGTGGATGCCATCTGTGGAAGAATGGACCATGATTTACAGATGATGGTATTTTCTGCGACGATTCCTCAGTCATTGATCCCGTTTTTAAAAAAGTATCTAACCAATGCCACGACGTTGGAAATTGATGATGATACTGCGTTTGCACCGGATATCGATTACCAACTGGTCAATTGCAGAGGTCGGGATTATAACGAAGTATTGGTGTCGGTATTATCCGGGATCAATCCATACGTGTGTTTGATTTTCGCCAATACGCGCAAGCAAGCCAGCTTAACGGCGGCGATGTTGCGCAATCGAGGCGAAAAGGTCGTCGAGATCCATGGGGGATTGGAAGCGCGGGAACGCAATACAGCATTGAAACAGCTGACCAGTGGTGCAACCAAGTATATTGTGGCCTCGGATATCGCTGCCCGCGGGATCGATGTGCCGCAGATTTCTCACGTGATTTCTTTGGGATTCCCGATGGAAATCGAATATTTCATCCACCGTGCTGGTCGTACTGGGCGAGCAGGCAGCCATGGGATCTGCATCACACTGTACAATGACAGCGATCAAAATACAGTGAATCAATTGAAAAACCGAGGCATTCATTTTGTGGAGGGCCAATATCGCAATGGTGCATTCAAACCAATGCGTCAAAAAGGAAGTGGCTTATCCAAAACGGATGCGTTACGCATTGAAATTTCCAAGACGTTGCCCAAAAACAAAGACAAGGTCAAACCGGGATATAAGCGCAAACGCAAAGCGATGGTGGATAAGATCATGCGCTGCAAAAAACGTGCCTATATTCAATCTAAGATCAAAGAACAGCGAGTAGAACGGTATAAATCCGCGCAACGAAAAATGCGGGAGGGTGAACAATGATACGAATCGGTGCCCATTGTTCGATGAAATCCCCATTGTATCTAGAAGGTAGTGTCCAAGAAGCGATAAGCTATGC
>CALVCY010000152.1 GCA_944326175.1 uncultured Erysipelotrichaceae bacterium | reverse complement strand
ATATGAAAATCAGTGATCGTGCTGCCCAATTTGCTCCCTTTGCAGCATTGGTCGGGTACGACCAAATGATCGATGAATCGAATCGATTCACCGATCCATCCATTGCATTGGCATTGGATAAAGCGGAAGATCTGGACCATATATTGATGCAATTGAATGCGATTTTAGATTCAAAACCAATGGTTGAGTTGAACGTATTCAAGAAAGATGATCGAAAGCAAGGTGGTGCATACCATAAAATCAGAGGGTCATTGGTTAAAATCGATTATCATCACCATACGTTGCAATTATGCGATGGTACTACCATCTCGGTATCTTCGATTATCGATATCCACTGTCCAGTGTTGGATCCGTTGAATGAAAGTGAATCATGAAATCATTTTGGCTCAAATATAAGAAACTGATACTGATCGGAATTGCCTTGGTTTTGACCATGGGCATACTTTGTCTATTGCTTTATAAACCCTTTTTATCCGTTGTCTCGGATCCACAAGGATTTCGATCCCGCATCGAAAGTTTTGGGATATTGGGCTACGGGATCATGGTTTTGATCATCATCATTCAGATGATCTTGGCATTTCTTCCCGGTGAACCGGTCGAATTCGCAGCGGGATTTTGTTTCGGTGCGTTTGGTGGGACCATCGTTTGTCTGATCGCGAATCTGATCGGTACCACTTTGATTTTTATCTTGATGCGGTTTTGTTCTGAAAAACTCATTTATCGTTTCTTTGACGAAAAGCAAATCGCATCCTTGGAGTTTCTCAAAAAAGAAGAAAAATTAGAAATCATCCTATTTATCATCTTCTTTATTCCAGGAACACCGAAAGATCTATTGACGTATTTTGCACCTCTGACACCGATCCCTTTATGGCGTTTTGTGGTATTGACCACCATCGCTCGTATCCCAGCCATCGTCAGCTCAACGATCGCTGGCAGTGCAGTGTTGAGCAGTGATTATTCACGGGTTTTCTTGATTTATGCCATTACCGGATTGTTGGCGATTGGAGGGATCATCGTTTATAACCGTTACATCTTGCAACACAAAGACAAATCCGTATAAAACATGGTCCAACCATAAGATTCTCTGCTAGACTGAGAAAGACCATGGATAAGGGGAAAGGATTATGGCAAAACTTGAAAATATCAAAGCAGTTATTTTTGATTTGGATGGGGTATTGATCGATTCGGAAACCATTCATCAAAAACGAAATGAAGCGATGTTTCACGACTATGGATGGGAAGTGGATCCCAAGGTATTGGAATTGATGATCGGTTCCTGTCCCAATCTCAATCCCTGGAAGATCATCTATGATCGATCCAGTTTACCGGTGGATTATGCCACGTATCGCTCTATGATCGAAGATTATCGAAATACGCACCCCATTGATGACAGTATTTATATGAAAGCCGGATACAAGGATGTCTTGACCACCGTATCCACTCTTTATGACCACGGTTATAAGCTGGCGGTAGCCAGCAGTTCTGCCATGGATTATATCAAAGATAATATCCATTACTGTCATATTGATTCCATGATTTCTGTGGTCCGTACCGGTAGGGATTTACCCAAAAGCAAACCGGATCCATTGATTTATACATTGACATTAAAGGATCTTTTGGTTGAACCATCGCATGCTGTGATCATCGAAGACAGTCAATATGGAATCGAAGCGGCCAAGAAAGCTGGTTGTTTTACCATCGGTGTCCATGGTTACCAATTCAATCTAGATCAAAGTATGGCCGATGTACGAGTCAAGGAATTGAAAGATATTTTGCCGTATCTGATTTGAAACCACTTAATAATGATTTAACAAAGTCTATGGTTCAACCATGACATAAGGTGATACCATAAACGCAGTGATATCCAAATCATTGGATCGAAAGGGGACACGATTATGAAAAAACAATTACTGAGTGCAGCATTGTCTTTGATGCTGCTTGCTGGATGCTCTTCCGGTGGTGGCTCCACCAGCGGAAAATCCACTGCCTGCTCCATGGATATAGAAGGTGTGGGTGTGATCAATGTGACCGTCAATGGGGATGCCGATGACAAATTGACCGGATTTGGCATGAGCATCGTCATGGATGAAGAATTGCTTTCCGGTATCGACTTATCCGGATTGGATGATGATACCAAGGCATTACTGGAAGAATCTTTGATTTCCAGTATGGGAATCGACCCGCAAGCTCAAGGTGTAACGGTCAGTGCTGACTTTGGTGAAACATTAACCGTCAATGTGGATATTGATTTAGCCACCGCAGACGCAGATGCACTGGCTGCATTGGGTATGGATGGCGTGGATTGGTCCACGATCACCTATGATGCATTTGTCGAACGGTTAACGGCAGATGGCACCATGACTTGCGAATAATCATTCAGAATGAATCATTACCGGAAGGATCGAATGATCCTTCCGGTTTTTTCTATGGTCGAACCATCTTTACTTTGATAGGTAATTGGATGAAAATGGTTAACGTTAAGGAGCAATTATGAAGATTTATTTTGAATTGTTTACCACATGGTTCAAGATGGGCTTATTCACCTTTGGCGGTGGTTATGCCATGTTACCCATGATCGAAAAAGAAGTTATCGAAAAACACCATTGGGCAACCGAAGAACAGGTGATGGAATATTATGCCATTGGTCAATGCACCCCTGGCATCATTGCCGTCAATACCGCCACATTCGTTGGTTATTTCCAAGCCGGTACCTTGGGCGGGATCGTCGCCACACTCGGTGTGGTTGCCCCCAGTATCGTGATCATTACCTTGATTGCGACAGTATTGACCAACTTCATGGATATCATCTGGGTCCAGCATGCATTGGCCGGTATCCGCGTTGCAGTCTGTTATTTGATGGTTGAAGCCATTTGGAAATTACGCAAAAGCAATTTGGTATCTGCCATGGATTGGATCATCTGTCTGGCAGCATT
>CALVCY010000151.1 GCA_944326175.1 uncultured Erysipelotrichaceae bacterium | reverse complement strand
GTCGTCAGGATGCGATCGGTACACCGTATTGCATCACGTTCGATTTTGATTCCCTGGATGATCAATGTGTCACCATTCGGGAACGGGACAGCATGAACCAGCGTCGTGTGCCCATTGACCAGTTGGTCGAAACCATTCAAGAAAGCCTGAAATTGTCCTAATGATCGATCCTCAAACCATTGATGCCATCCGTTCCAAGGCCAACATCGTCGATGTAATCGGCCACTATATCCCGGTTTCCAAAAAGGGCAGAAACTATGTTGCTGTCTGTCCTTTTCATGATGACCATGATCCTTCTATGTCCATCAATGAAGCCAAACAGATCTATAAATGTTTTGTTTGTGGTGAAGGCGGCAATGTATTCACCTTCGTGCAGCATTATGAAAAGATCAGCTTTACACAGGCGGTCGCTAAAGTCGGTGAAATGGTGGGCATCCATGTCGATACAGGTGATGATCAACCCAAAACACCGATCGATCCACGTATCGCCAAAGCGTTGGATGCATTGGATCAAATGAGTGAATTATGCAACTTCGAACTGCGACAGACCAATGATCCTTCGTTGCTCAGTTATCTGGATAAACGCGATATCCATAACGATGTGATCACGGCATTCAAGATCGGGTATGATGCCAGTGATGAAACAGTCAGCACGTTTTTAAGCAAAAAAGGGGTCGAGGAAACCGTATTGATCGGTGCGAATATATCCACACGCACTTATGATGGCAAACTGAAGGATGTATTCAGTCGACGGTTAGTTTTCCCGATCGATAATATCCATGGTCAAACCATCGGATTTACGGCACGGACCATGGATCCCAACAACGAGCGCAAATACATCAATACATCGGAAACACTGGTATTTAAAAAGGGAGAATTGGTTTATAACAGCTCGCGTGCGAAAGATGCAGCACGGAAAGCCGGCGGTATCATCTTGGTCGAAGGGGTGATGGATGTCATTGCATTTTGGAAAGCCGGCGTACAGAATGTGGTCTGTACCCTGGGGACAGCATGTACCCGGCAACAATTGAATATCATCCGTGCTTTATCCAATCATCTGATTTTGGCTTATGATGGGGATCGAGCGGGGCAAAATGCGATTTATAAAGCAGGTAATATGGCGCTTTCCATGGGCATGCGCTTATCGGTGTTGAACAATACCACCAAATTGGATCCCGATGAGATCTACATGCAAAAAGGAAAAGATGCCTTGGCATCTTTGGCGAGCAATACACAGACATGGTTGGAATTTGTCTATGGTTATATCAAAAGCCAGTATGATCTGAACCAATACAGTGCACGTAAAGATTTCGTTAATGCGATGCTGCCCCATATCCAAAGTTCGTCTGATCCTTTGGATCGCCAGGCGTTTACTAAACGATTGGAAAGTGATACGGGGTTTGATCTATCAGAAATGCTCGAAACTAAACGCACTGCTTCGATCCATGATAGTGGGGTAATGCCACCCCAACAAACGCATAATCGCGAACCATCTTCTTCCACTTCTGCTACCCCGACGCGAATGGAACGCATCCAATCGGTGATCATTTCTCAGATGTTGATGGATCTAAGAGCCCAGGCACTGTATACGAGTAAACTCAACTTTCTTCCGGATCCAAAATATTCCCGCATCGCCGCATTGATCCTCAATCAATGCCGAAAAGGGGAACTGGCAAGTGTCAATCAGATCATGGACCATTGTGAAAATGATGCGCAACGTCAATTATTAAGCCAAATCGCCTTTGACGTATCGCTAGGCACATCGTATAATAACCAGGTTCTCGAAGCGGCGTGCGTCCAGTTGGACATCGAAATCAAACGTCAACATATTGCGTCATTGCGACGGGAATTATCCAATGAGATCGATCCCAATGCCAAAAAGGATTTGGAAAAACAGATCTCATCTCTGTATCAAGACATTAATTCAATCAAGGAGGCCAATCGTGAGCGAAACTAAAACCACAAAAACCGAAAAAAAAGCCAAGATTGAAGCCATGAAGCAGAAAAATGCTTCATTGCAGGAGACGTTGTTGGAGAAACAGGAACAAGCACTGGCGCAAAGTGAATCGTTGGCGAAGGAACAACCGAAAGCTAAGAAAAAAAGTAGCCGTAGTAAAAAGAAAGCGGAAACCCTCTCGGAAGAAATGATCGAAGCTGTGACTGTAAAACCGAAATCAAAAGCAAAAGCGGATGAAGCAAAGGTCGAACAAACGAAAGAAAAAAATCCTTCAAAAACGAAAACGACCGCCAAATCCAAAAAGGAAGCCGAACCCAAATCCACGAAGGATGCCAACGATAGTGCATCCACGGAAAAACCAGGTTCAGCCAAAATCGTATCCTTTGTCAAAGTTGGTCGCACCAAGCAATACAAGACACTGGATGAATTGAAGGAAGAATATAAACGCGTCGCCGCGATCAACGGTCACTTGATGCAAAATGAGATTACGGATTCCCTCACGCATCTGGATTTGGATGATAGTGCCAGTGATGATCTGTACAGTTGGTTCCGTGACAATGATATCGAAGTCGTCGATGATTCCCTCGATGAATTTTTGGATGATGGGGATGATGAGCTCAATGTTGAACTAGAAAGCGATGATGCGTTGGATTTGGATGCTTCCATCGATGATGCCATCGCGAGTGATGATGTGGATCACGATAGCGAAAGCCATGACCCAGTGGCAGTCAGTACAGCGACCACTGAAGTCGATGATAAAGCCAAAGCCGCCAAATTGCGCGAATATCAAAGCAATCGGGAAGAAAGCCAAGAAGCGACCGCTGCCCGTGTCAATGACGGAGTGAAGATGTACCTTAAGGAAATCGGAAAGGTACCATTGCTCAAAGCCAAAGACGAATTGGAAATCGCCAAGCGCATCGAAGCCGGTGATGAATTGGCTAAACAGGAATTGATCAGCGCCAATTTGCGTCTGGTCGTATCCATTGCCAAAAAATATGTCGGACGTGGGATGCAGTTTCTTGATCTGATCCAAGAAGGCAATATGGGTTTGGTCAAAGCCGTCGATAAATTCGATTACACCAAAGGATTCAAATTCTCGACCTACGCGACCTGGTGGATCCGTCAAGCCATTACCCGTGCGATCGCCGATCAGGCTCGAACGATCCGTATCCCGGTGCATATGGTCGAAACCATCAATAAATTGACCCGAGTGCAGCGCCAACTGGTCCAAAAACTCGGACGTGATCCGTCTCCGGCTGAGATCGCCGCTGAAATGGATGGGATCACCCCGGAAAAAGTCGTTGAGATCCAACGGATCGCATTAGAACCTGTATCTTTGGAAACCCCAGTGGGTGAAGAAGATGATAGCCATTTAGGTGATTTCATCGAAGACAAAGAAGCCGTATCACCAGAACAATTTGCCAACAATCAATTGTTGCGGGATGAGATCAACGAAGTGCTTTCTGGTTTGACCGAACGGGAGGAAAAGGTACTTCGTCTACGCTTTGGACTTGATGATGGACGTACACGTACACTGGAAGAAGTCGGACGGGAATTCAATGTGACCCGTGAGCGCATCCGTCAGATCGAAGCCAAAGCATTGCGTAAACTCAAACATCCGACCCGAAGCAAACGGTTGCGTGATTTTGTGGATAAAGAGAATATCAAATGATCAAACTGAGCATTCGACTGAACATGATCAAAGAAATGGTACGACCATGTTCGATCATGGCGGATGTCGGTGCAGACCATGGTTATCTTGCATGCGCACTTGTGCAATCGCACAAGTGCGTTTGTGCATATGCCATGGATGTTGCGGCAGGACCGCTTTCTGCAGCCAAACGGACCATCGATCAATATGGTTTAAACCATCGTGTAACAACGATATTATCCGATGGTTTGACCCATCTTCCACAAGGTGTGGACATCATCGTCATTGCCGGTATGGGGGCACATACCATCATCGATATATTGGAAGCTTATCCCCAGAAATTGATGAATTTGAACCAAATCATCGTATCAGCCAATAAGGATCCATGGACGATCCGGGATTGGATCATGGATCATGGTTACACCATCGATGATGAACGTTGCTGTTATGAAGACCACGATTATGTCGCCATATCCTTCACACCAACATCCTGTGTGTATTCCTGTGATCCATCCATCCGTTACCTTGGAGCGAAATTGATGGAACATCATGGTGCGGATACTGAACGGTATTATCGCCATTTATATGATGGATTGAAAGATTTATCCACCAAAGTGAAGGATGTAGAAAAGGTGGATATGATCCATCAGAAAATGCAATGGTTAGACCATTGGTTTGAAATAAAGGACAGTGAAAACAAAAAATGATCGGGAAATCCCGATCATTTTTATGTTTTCTATGCTCGCATTAAGCTTCGATGCTATTGACAGCTTTTGCCAGACGTGATTTCTGACGTGCGACATAGTTTTTATGTTTCACGTGGTCAACCACGGCTTTATCCAGTTTCTGATTGGCGAGATCAAACGCTTTGACAGCGGCTTCCTTGTCTTTCTTTTCAACGGCAGTCAAGACATTCTTGATGGCAGTCTTGAGTTCGCTGCGTTGAGACAGGTGAGCCAGACGGGTCTTTTCGTTGGTCAAGGATCTCTTCAAGTTGGATTTGATATTTGCCATTGCTTTACCTCCACTCACTTTTGCCACGTTATGTTATCAAAAAGCATCGATCGTTGCAAGTGTTTTCTCGTTGTTTGAGAATGAGCGGATTTAGTTTAGAATAGGTGTGCACTAAAAAAGAAAGGGTGGTTGGAATGGATATCAAGACGATACGGATCGCGTTTATGGGGACACCGGTTTTTGCGACAGCACCGTTAAGTGCATTGATCGAGGATGGTTATACCATCGTTGCCGTGGTGTCTCAACCCGATAAACCCGTTGGACGTAAAAAAATTATGGAAAACACACCAGTCAAGCAAATGGCTTTGGATCATGGTATCCCTGTGGTCCAACCCGTATCGATCATGGATCAATATGATCAATTATTGGCTTATGATCCCCAATTGGTGATCACCTGTGCGTATGGTCAGAAAGTCCCTACTGCATTGTTGGAATATCCACAATATGGTTGTATCAATCTGCACGGTTCGCTATTGCCCAAATATCGCGGTGGTGCCCCGATCCAACGGGCGATCATGGATGGAGAAACCATGACCGGTATGACGTTGATGGCGATGGTGGACAAGATGGATGCTGGTGCCATGTATTCCAAAGAAAAAGTTGTGATTGATCCAGATGACACCTATGATGCATTATGCTTGAAAATGATGGATGCTTGCAAAACGATCATTCATCGGGATATCCCGTTATATCTAAATGGACAACTTGAACCTATCCCGCAGGATGAGGCCAAACGCACACTGGCATTTACCATCAAAAAAGAAACGGAAAAAGTCAGTTTCCATGATGAGGCTATTGATGTTTTATATAACCACATGCGTGGTTTGATCGATAATCCGTCACCCTATACCTTATTTGGAGATAAAAAAGTCAAATTCCATTCCATAGGCAAGGAAGTGTGTGAACATGATCATCCTTTAGGTCAGGCCATCAAATGTCATGATCATTTCAAGATCAGTGCCAAGGGTGGTTTTATCCATATCTACAACTGTCAGATGGAAGGCAAAGCTCGTCTTGACGGTGCCAGTTTCTTCAATGGTATTGCCAATAAAATCGATACCATATTCTTTGATTAATCTTATTTAACTTATGAACCAATCCCATATTCGTAATTTTTCCATCATTGCCCATATCGATCATGGTAAATCCACATTAGCGGATCGCATCCTTGAATTGACCGATACTGTATCCAAACGAGAGATGCAAGATCAGATCTTGGATAATATGTCATTAGAGCGTGAACGTGGTATTACCATCAAGCTCAATGCCGTTCAATTGTCCTATCATGCTAAAAATGGTCAAGATTATATTTTCAATCTGATCGATACCCCGGGCCATGTCGACTTTACCTATGAAGTATCCCGCTCCTTGGCTGCTTGCGAAGGTGCGGTTTTGGTCGTGGATGCCACCCAGGGCATCGAAGCGCAAACACTGGCCAATGTCTATCTTGCACTTGAAAATGATCTAGAAATCATCCCGGTCATCAATAAGGTGGATCTACCCAGTGCGGATGTGGAAAAAGTCAAACAGGAGATCGAAGATGTATTGGGCATCGATTGCACGGATGCGCCCTGTATTTCTGCCAAAACTGGACTTAATGTGGATCAAGTGCTCGAAGCGATCGTTGAAAAGATCCCATCGCCTCAAGGGGATCCGCATGCCCCACTTGAAGCTTTGGTCTTTGATTCCTATTATGATGAATATCGTGGTGTGATCTGTAATATCTGTGTCAAACAAGGTTCGATCAAAGTCAATGATGCGATCGAATTCATGCAGACCGGTGGCAAATATACGGTCTATGAAGTCGGTGTCAAAAATCCGCGCGAAGTCAAAAAGCAGATGTTGGAATGCGGTGAAGTCGGATGGGTCGCCGCCACCATCAAATCCATCAGTGATATCCATGTCGGCGATACGATCACGTTGCAAAATAACCGTGCCGCTTCACCGTTACCGGGATATCGGCATATGAATCCGATGGTCTATTGTGGTCTTTATCCCACGGACGCCGATAAATACAACGATTTGCGAGAGGCATTGGAAAAATTGCAACTCAATGATGCGTCGTTGCAGTTCGAGGCTGAAAATTCGCAAGCGTTGGGATTTGGGTTTCGATGTGGCTTTTTGGGATTGCTGCACATGGATGTGGTCCAGGAACGA
Source organism: uncultured Erysipelotrichaceae bacterium (assembly GCA_944326175.1). The sequence goes on along the minus strand of CALVCY010000151.1, from coordinate 2,302 downwards.
TTGGAACGAGAATTCAATTTGACGCTGATTGCGACGGCACCCAGTGTCATCTATCACGTCTATAAAACCGATCATACGATGCTAAGCATCGATAATCCGGCGATGTTGCCGCCCAATAATGAGATCGATCATATCGAAGAGCCGCTGGTTCGAGCCAGTATCATCGTTCCCAATCATTACATCGGTGCGGTGATGGAGCTGGCACAAAGCAAGCGGGGGACGTATATCGACTTGAAAGTCGTGGACAACGATCGCAGTGATTTGGTCTACGACATCCCTTTGGCTGAGATCATCTATGATTTCTTTGATCGACTCAAAAGTGCGACCAAGGGATATGCATCTTTAGATTATAGTTTGAATGGTTATACCAAAAGTGATTTGGTCAAGGTGGACATTTTGCTCAATGGGGATTTGATCGATGCGCTCAGTTTCATCGTCCATCGTGATTTTGCTTATACTCGTGGCAATGCCATCACCCAAAAATTAAAAGAATTGATCCCTAAACAGCAATTTGAGATCCCGGTCCAGGCCGCCATCAACAATAAAGTCATTGCCCGCACCAATATCAAATCGTTACGTAAAAACGTGCTCGCGAAATGCTATGGTGGAGATATCAGTCGAAAAAAGAAATTGCTGGAAAAACAAAAGGAAGGCAAGAAACGGATGAAAGCGGTTGGCAGTGTGGAGATCCCGCAGGAAGCTTTCATGGCGATCTTAAGCATGAATGATGATCAATAGGGAAATGGTTGAACCATGGTAAAACAGACGGACGATCACGTGTGATCGTCCGTCTTTCAATTAATCGATTGTGATTTGGGCATCCGTTACTTGACCGAATGTGACGGTCAAAACCAGGAGTTGATCATTTGGTAAGTCATAAATGATCCGATCGTCGATCGTTTGATCAGGTTTGCCATATACATTGCGTAATGTGCCGGTTTGATAGCCGATCAATGTATCCAGATCATCGATGGTTAGATTTTCAAGAGTTGGTAGATTGTCTGCACTTTTGTGTTGAAAATACAAAAACCGCCAACATAGCACACAAAATACAATGATCAATATTGCAACCATCCATGGTTTGAACCATTGATGATGTTTAGTGATGCTCATCTTTTTCACCCAGATAGAGATAAATACATCCACAAATCAAACTGATCACTGCCAAGGTGGTTGCGATCATTTGATCTGAAAAATTCGGATCGAGTACATGCATGAGCGATCCAGCTGTCCATAAAAAGGCAGATATCGCAACAAGGAAGATTCCAGCGGCGCGTCGATTCATATTTACGCCTCCTTATGGTTTCATTTTAACAAACCATGTCACGCTTGTGGTATGATGCTAACGAAATCAACATCAAGAGGGCCGTTATATGAAATTGATCTCATGGAATGTCAATGGCATCCGTGCCGCATTGAACAAAGGGGTGGATGCCTATTTGCATAGTGAAGACTTTGATATCATTGCACTGCAGGAAACCAAAGCACAAGCCGATCAGATCCCCAGTTTTGGATATGATCATTACCATCGTTATGTGCATAGTGCCATTAAAAAAGGATACAGTGGGACGATGGTTTTGACCAAGCAACAACCACTATCGGTCTACTATGGTCTAACCAATATGTCCGATGATGAAGGACGCGTGCTGACATTGGAATATCCAACGTTTTACCTGGTCAATGTCTATGTCCCCAACAGTCAAAATGAATTGAAACGACTGGATTATCGTCAAAAATGGGATGACTGTTTTTTGAAATATCTGCAAGAGCTAGACCAACACAAATCGGTATTGATCTGTGGGGATATGAATGTGGCACATCAGGATATCGATATCAAAAATCCAGATACGAATCATCGTAATGCTGGGTTCACGGATGAAGAGCGGCAGGATTTCACCACGTTGCTCGATGGTGGGTTCATCGATACCTTCCGTTATCTACATCCGGATACGATCCAATATTCTTGGTGGAGCTACCGTTTTAAAGCCAGAGAACGTAATGTGGGATGGCGCATCGATTACTGGTTGGTCTCATCACGGATGATCGAAACGATCAAAGCCAGTCAAATCTATGATACTTGGATGGGCAGTGATCATGCACCCGTGGTGCTGGAGGTAAAATAATGGGATATATATTGGCACTGGATAGTGGTACGACCAGTGTTCGAGCAGCGTTGGTGGATGAGCATGGTTCAATCAAGGATATCGTGGCTTTACCATTGACATTGAAAGTCACGCATACCGATTGGATCGAACAGGATGCAATGGAAATCTATACCAAGCAATGCCAGTGTATCGATACA
>CALVCY010000150.1 GCA_944326175.1 uncultured Erysipelotrichaceae bacterium | reverse complement strand
CGATGCGTCTACCAATTCCGCCACGCCCCCAAATAAAAATGGAGGTTCCTGCCGGACTTGAACCGGCGATCACAGAGTTGCAGTCTGTTGCCTTACCATCTTGGCTAAGGAACCTTCACGAATGCATCAATCCATAAACTGGAATGACTGCTTTAGTATTATTACATATTTTTGGACGTTGTAAAGCAAAACATTTTCTCAAAGATTCTGTGGATAAAAGAAGTAATTAATGAAGCGAATAGAGCAAACAAGCGGATGCAATCATCCGCTTGTTTGATTATTCGAAGACAAAGATTAATCGTGATGGAGTATACCGTGACAACGTGGACATAATCCGTCATGGTCGACTTCATCCACGACATTCCAACAACGTGGACAAACATGACCATCGGCTTTATAGACGTTGATCTGTGATGTTCCGCTTTGGATAGTCACCTTGGATACGATCAACCATTGAGCGATATTATCGATCACCGCTTTCAACGATTCCACTTTTTCCTGTGGTAAGACCATGGATAATGCCGCCTGCTGATTATCCTTGATTTTGCCTTCGTTTCGGGCTTGTTCCAATGCTTTGAGTGCATCCGAGCGCACACTCATGGCAAGATCCATGGCATCCATCAACTCAGGATCATCTTTGATTTCATCCAATGTATTGAATTGTGTGTAATGGACACTGGATTCACACTTGTCTGTGAAGTGATGCCAAACTTCATCCATGGTAAAGACCAATACCGGGGCCCACAGTTTGCATAAGGTATCCGTCAACTGCCAGATCACACTTTGCACCGCACGACGCTTGGGATCATCCTTGGCTTCGATATACAGGATATCCTTGGTGTAGGATAAATAGTAGGCAGATAGTTCGTTGACCATGAAATTGGTCAGTTTTACACTGGCGGCGACAAAGTTGTAATGCATGTAATCTTCGATCACAGCGTCATTGACCGCCTTTAAGCGCAACAACATGTAACGATTTAAAGCGGACATATCGTCGTATGCCACGATATCGCGCGTTGGATCAAAATCATCCGCATTGACATTGCCTAACATGAATTTGAAGGTGTTGCGCACTTTACGGTATTGTTCAGCCACTTGTTTGAGGTTTTCGGCACCGATGCGCATATCTTCAGTGTAGTCACTGGTCATGGCCCACAAACGGAAAATATCGGCACCATATTGATCGATGACATCCATGGGATTGACGACATTACCCACGGATTTGCTCATCTTTTCCCCTTTGGAATCACAAACATAGCCATGGCTCAATACGGCTTTGTATGGAGCACAACCTTTGGATGCAGTGGAAACGATCAAACTGGAATTGAACCAGCCGCGGTATTGATCACTGCCTTCAAAATACAGATCAGCTGGGAAATCATACCCTCTGGCTTGCAACTCATTGAACGATGAACCGGAGTCGAACCAGACATCCATGATGTCATTTTCCTTGGTGTATTGTCCATTGGGGGATGCAGGATTGGTATAACCATCCGGCAATAGATCTTTGGCCTCTTTTTGGAACCAAACATTGGAACCAAATTGTTCAAAAAGATCCGCGATATGGTCAAATACTGCCTCTTCCATGATGGGGGACCCGTCTTCGTTATAAATGATTGGAATGGGAACGCCCCATAAACGTTGTCTGGAAATGCACCAGTCACCACGGGAAGCGATCATGTTATGGATGCGGATCTGTCCCCATTGGTTGTGCCAAGTGACATGGTGGTCGATCTGATCGAGCAATTGATCACGGATCTTGTCAATGGAACAGAACCATTGTTTGGTCGCACGAAAAATAACGGGTTTTTTGAGTCGATCATCATGAGGATAGGAGTGCGTGATGGTTTCAGTTGCCATCAATGCTCCACATTCATCCAACATTTCAATGACTTTTGAATTGGCATCAAAGACAAACATGCCCGATAATGCTACGCCAGCTTCGTCCGTCAAACAGCCTTTGGCATCGACTGGACAGAATGTGGGGATCTTGTATTTTTGGCAGACGGTAAAGTCTTCTGCACCATGACCTGGTGCAGTGTGGACACAACCAGTACCATCTTCATCCGTGACATGGTCCCCTAAGATGACCAAGGATGTACGATCGGGATATAACGGATGATGTGCTGTCACATACTCCAGATCTTTACCAGGGATGGTTCGAACCACTTTATACTGGTCGATACCAAATTGAGCCATCAGCTGATCCACCTTGCTATCCAAAACGATCAATTTGCCTTTACTGGTTTCAACCACCGCATAGATAAAGCGTTCATTCAAACAGATCGCTAGATTGGCTGGGATCGTCCATGGAGTGGTGGTCCAGATCACAAAAGATTCATCGCCATCCAGCACGCCTTTGGTATCCGCTACTTTAAATGCTACAAAGATGGATGTGTCTTTGCGGTCAAAGTAAACGATCTCGCTATCGGCAATGGCCGTTTCATTGTAGGGTGACCAATAGATCGGCTTGTATCCTTGAAAAATCAATCCTTGGGTGGCCATTTTGCCAAATGTACGGATCTGACGGGCTTCAAAGCCTTTCTGCAAGGTGATGTAGGGATGATCAAAATCTGCCATAGTACCCAATCGCTTCATGGTTGCCATCTGAGTTTCGACCTGCCCTTTGGCATATTCTTCACACTTGGCACGGAATGCGTCTTTGGGCATGGACTTACGATCGACACCGAGTTTTTGAACGGCATTTTCAATGGGCAGACCATGAGTATCCCATCCTGGGAAAAACGGTGTGTAATATCCATTCATGGCATGGGAGCGGTTGATGAAATCCTTGATGACCCGGTTCATGGCCGTACCAGCGTGCAGATTACCATTGGCGTAGGGTGGTCCATCATGCAATACAAAAGCTTTTTGACCTTTGTGGCGGGAAATGACTTGATGATATTGATCCTCTTTTTCCCATTGTTGCGCCATTTGTGGTTCTTTTTTAGGTAGATTGCCACGCATTTCAAAATCCGTGCGAGGCATGTTGAGTGTTTCTTTGTAATTCTTTCCTTCCATAAGTTCTTCCTTTACCTTCGATGTTGATTGATATAAAAAGCGTCCGTTGAATGTTCAACGGACGCAATGGTTTGACCAATACGCGGTACCACCGTGATTCATATGGTTAAAACCATATGCACTTTACCCTTTCGTAACGTGAAAGTCACGTCATGTCTACTATCACTTCAACATGATCGCTCCACGGTGATCCGTCTGATGCAACCATCCCCTGTTTCCACCGATCCACAGTTTCTCTTTGCATGGTTTGACCATCAGACCGTCCGCTTCAACGCATTGATATCAAATCGCTAATTTTCATCCCCGCTTAGCGAGATGCCACCATTGACATCCACACATTTGGGTGCACATAAGATCGCATTATGGCCGACCTTTTGGATCGTACCGTCCAATGCAAAAACCACACCGGTCAGAAAATCGATCGTCCGTTGCGAATACTCACGCGGCAAACGATGCAAATTGACGACCACCGAGCTATTTTGTTTCAACTTCGTCCCAATCGCTTCCGCTTCCTCGAACGAGCGTGGTTCGAACAGGCAGACTTCACTGCTGCCACTGGTGACACCACGTAACTGCTTGGTTGCCGGTTTTTCATATTTGGCCGTTTTCGGAGTCACGGCCGGCTGCGGCTCACTGTCGTAGCTTTCTTCTTCTTCGTATTCGTCTTCATCCCCTTCAACGGGTGAAACAAAATCACGAACTTTATCAAAAATTCCCATAGTTCCTCCTTCAAACTGGCTCAACGCCATTGATTATAGCATGATGTCAAGCAAATCATGCATTATCATCGTTGGATACCAAAACTTCTCTTGGTTTACTGCCCTGGGCCGGACCGATAATGCCATTTTCTTCCAACGCTTCAATGATGCGTGCCGCACGGTTATAACCGATTTGGAAACGACGTTGCAGCAACGATGTCGAAGCTTTTTGTGTTTGAATGACATATTGGCGACATTCCATATACAACGGATCGGCTTCAATAGTGGAAACAGCCGTTTCTTCATTACCTTCCACCCCTTCCAAGCGAACAAACGTATCCGCATAACGGGGAGAGCGCTGTCGCTTGGCATAATCGGTGATGGCGTTGACTTCATCATCGGAAACATAAACACCTTGCACTCGCAATGGGGTTTGTTCACCAATGGGCATATACAGCATATCCCCATTGCCCAAAAGCCGCTCGGCACCCGCATGATCAAGAATGGTCCGTGAATCGATCGCACTGGATACGGCAAAGGCGATACGAGATGGGATATTGGCTTTGATGATGCCAGTAATGACATCGGTAGATGGGCGTTGGGTGGCCACGATCAGATGGATCCCGGCAGCTCGCGCCAGCTGGGTGATGCGTTGGATACTGGCTTCCACTTCTTTACCAGCCACGACCATCAAATCGGCCAACTCATCGATGATAACGACGATATAAGGCAATTTGGTCAACTGACTGTCTTTATGAGTCGTGACATACGTATTGTAATCATCGATCTTGCGTACACCGACCAATGAGAACAGATTATAACGATCATCCATCTCTTTCACGATCGCCTTCAATGCAACATTGGCTTGGGATGGGTCATTGATGACTGGACCGATCAAATGGGGGATGTCATGGTATGGGGTAAATTCCACCTTTTTGGGATCGACCAGCAATAATTTGACATCATCCGGATGCGTGCGTAGCAAAAAGGATGTGATGATCGCATTCATGCATACGCTTTTCCCACTGCCGGTAGCCCCGGCGATCAACAAATGAGGCATTTTGTCCAAACGGACACTGACCGGTTCGCCAAACAGGTTTTTACCCAATGCAAACAACATCGGACTTTTATCCTTGCGCATCGTATCCGAAATGATGACTTCCTTCATGCGTACCATCGTGCTTTCCTGATTCGGGATTTCCACACCAACGGCATTATGGCCAGGAATGGGGGCTTCGATGCGTAATTGACGTGCTTGCAATTCCATTTTGATATTATCGGCCAAATTGGAAATTCTCGAGACCTTGATACTGGCTTGTGGGCGCACTTCAAATTTGGTGACTGCCGGACCGATGTGGGTGGCGACCAACGTACTGGGAATACCAAACGTCTGGAGCACCTCGATCAATTGATTGCCCTTGATTTTTGCCGCTTGTGCATTGACAGCGGAACTCTTAGCGGCAGAAATCGGGGACAATAGGGTAGTCGGTGGGATTTTATACGGCCCGTCACTGGGTGGTTTGACCACATCTTCCGCCTTGGCTCTTTTTTCACTGGCCAAGCGAGCGATGGTGGCATGCAATGAATTATTGGAGATCGGCAACTCGTCGTTTAAGGCGGATTTGCCGTCTGTATCCTGAGTTGGAATGGATTCATCAGCGTCTTTTTGCTCTTCGATCTCTTCCTGCGATTGCGTTGTCGCTGGCATGGATCCAAATGGGTCTGGATCCATCAGTTCATCGGCGTTGATAAAGATCGAACGTTTGGAAGTGACAGGTTGATCCGTCTGGATCGATTCCCGATCCGTTAATATGGTTAAACCATCATCCAAATGTTGATCATCGGTGTCCACCATCGCCGTTTCATCATCGTTGATCACACCAACGCGCATATCAACCGGTTGGTCATTGGCATCAATAAACAAAGATGTGGACGGTTTTGGGGTCGAAGGGGTATCGGAAAGATAACGCACCGCCCGTTTCAAGGGTGAAAGTGAACCTTGTTGAGAAGATGGATCCATCGTATCGATTCCAGTTGGATCCTCTCCATCAATTTGCTTGCTACCACCATCCGAATCTTTCGCACGCTTATATTCAACATTGTCCTGATCTTGCGCTTCCGACGCATCGTCATCTGCTTCGATACTGATCAAACGACTCGGCAATGTCAGAAAATCTTTTACTTTGGCAAAAAACGCACGCCAATAGAAAGACACGATAAAAAAGATGATGGAAATCGAGGCCAAAAGTAAAATCAAAATGACCATACCCTGACGACCGAACAATGTCAGATTCAACGCATAAAGCGCACAACCGATCATTCCGCCATAGCCATTGAATGATCCATCATACACGGAAGCGATATGACCAAACCCGATATCCAATACCGCTTTGGCATCCAATGAAGGATCCATGTCGATGCAAAAGGATAGTTCCAGGGTCAATACCACAAAAAAAATCGCCATGACACTGCTGAACGACCCCATACCTCGAATGGGCATCCATAGATTGATTAGGCATAATATCATCATCAGGATGATCAAAACCAGATAGTAATTGCCTAGTAAAACACGAAAAGCCTGGGAAAGCATAGTACCCACCAGGCCGGAATGGATGCAGATGATGCATCCAATGGCTAAACCAATCAAAGGGAGAATCCAGCAAGCCGGTGTTTTCCCCACCGGCTTGCTATTGGTTGAACCATATTTACTCGTTGTCTTCTTCTTTTTTGCCACGTTCTGCCAACCGTTTTCCGTTGATTTCGATGATACTTGGTAACACCATCGGACGCTTTCCTGTTTCCTTCAACACAAACTTGCTGATCTTTTCTCTGGCCAGTGCCCTTGCTTCGACATTTTCATAACTGTCACTTTCAACCAAAGATTTGATGCATTCCAAAAACAGTTCTTTGATCTTAGCAATGATATCATCTGCATCTTTGAGATAAATGAATCCTCTGGTTTGAACATCCGGTCCAGCGATCACCGCTTTACTGTTATAATCCAACAATACACCACAAATGATCGCACCATCGGTACTCAGCGTTTCTCGATCTTTCAAGATCAATCCACTGGAATCCAGGGAATCATTCCCATCGATGTTTTGATCCACCAAAGTGATCCGTTCATTGATATTCTGACACATCCCGTTTTCGAATGTCGCGATCTGACCATTATCCAAAACCAAAATATTGTTGGGAGAATAATCCATTTGGGAGGCGATCAATGCATTGGATACCAATTGACGATACTCCCCTTTGACCGGTACATAGTATTTTGGACGCAATAAGGAGATCATCATTTTCAGATCTTCACTGGCCGCATGCATGCTGAACATCCGTTTGGAATCGACCATAACGACATGGTCACTTTCCTTGTACAGATCATCTTCCATCTTGGCTCCCTCTTTTTCAGTTCCCGGAACCATCGGGGAAGCAATGATGATAGTATCAGTCGAACGCAATGTAATGATGGGGTCTTCATGGATCGCGATCCGATGGACCTTTTTGAAAATCGTATCACCAGTTCCAGCCACAATGATCAAAATATCTTCCAACTCATTGGAAAATTTTTCTTTCGGACAGATATCCACCTTGCTTAGATCATAGTAGCCAAGACTTTGCAGATCGGAAAGCAATCGTTCCAGATCCGGATCATAGATAAATACCCGTTTCTTATTTTTGCGGGCCAATTCCATTACTTCGATCACTCGGAACAGATTCTGATTGTACATGGTGATCACTACCCGTTTGGGTGCATCTTCAAACGCCGCTTCGATCTGGGGGGTCAACCGATGGTTCGGCGATGCATGTCCATTGCGACCACTGCCGACCGACTCGGCCATCAATGCCAATACACCGGCATTGGAAATATCCGACAATACATTGATATCAAAATCAAATCCTTTGCTGCGGCAATCAAAATCAACAATGAATTCACTGGTATAAACCACATATCCCTGTGCGGTATAGATGGCAATACCAAAAGCATCCGCAATGGATTGAGTTACGCCGAATGTCTTGATCTTATGATTACTGATCTTATATGTACCATTGCGCTTGATCACATGGATGTCCCGATCCTTGATCCCTTCCCGCATGAAACGGCGTTTAAGGATCTGCGCCGTTAATGCGGCGGTATAGATCGGTACATTGAGCACTTTGCATAAATGCGGCAAGGCCGCCATGACATCTTCATGACCATGGGTGATAAAAATCGCACGTACCCTAGACGCATTTTCGATCAAGTAGGAAAAATCGGGGATGACCATTTCTATGCCCAATTGGCTCGAATCGGGATATTTCAGCCCAGCTTCGATGACAAAGATATCTTCCCCGTCTTCAACGATGAACATGTTCTTGCCGTCTTCATCCAGACCACCTAATGCAAACAATCTTAATGTATTACTCATTCGTTTCTCCGTTTTTGATGGCGATACCATCGAGTGAATAGGATTTCACTTCCGTGATTTTGACAGATACGATATCCCCGCATTGGATCCCTTCTCCTGTGAAATTGACCAATTTGTTATGGCGCGTATACCCGCTCCATACATTGGGATTCTTCTTGCTGGGACCATCCACTAGTACTTCCACGATCGCACCATTGTATTTTTGATTGTTCAGATTGCTGTAATATGTGATGCGTTCGTTGAGTTGCTGTAATCGGTTCTGCTTTTCATTCAATGGAACGCTATCTTCCATTTTGGCAGCTGGAGTCCCTTCACGGGGTGAATAAATAAAGGTGTAAGCCAGATCATACTGGCAGCGATCAACCAGGGATAGCGTGTCTTCAAACTGTGCTTGGGTTTCGTTTGGAAAACCAACGATGATATCCGTTGAAAAGGTCACGTCCGGGATCGCTGTTTTGATCTTATCGACCAAACTCAGGTAATGCTCGCGCGTGTAACGTCTGCCCATCAGTTTGAGTATGTCACTGTTTCCAGATTGGACCGGAAGATGAATCGCTGGCATTATATTATCATACTTTGCGATCACCGTGATCATTTCATCCTCAAAATCATACGGGTGGGAAGTCGTAAAGCGGATGCGCGGGATACCCGTCAATGCCACCTGTTCCAAAAGGGTGGAGAATGTGGTTTGACCATCCAGATCCTTGCCATAAGCATTCACGTTTTGACCCAACAATGTGACTTCCTTGTATCCATCGGCTTTGAGTTGATTGACTTCGTTCAGGATATCTTCCATTTTCCGGGAACGTTGCTTGCCACGGGTAAAGGGCACGATACAATAGGTACAGAATTTGTCGCAACCATACATGATATGAACAAACGCTTTGTGCCGTCCATTACGACGAACCGGAAGTTTTTCAACGACCTCACCTTGGTTACTGAGCACTTCCACCGTACGTTCCTTGCTCAATAAGGCATTGCGTAGCAAAATGGGCAAACGATGGATATTGTGTGTGCCAAAAATCAGATCCACTTGCGGGTATTTGGATAAGATCATCGCCACGGTCGCTTCTTCTTGTGCCATACAACCGCATACACCTAAGATCAAATCGGGGTTATTGCGCTTGAGTAATTTGATGGCACCCAATTGTCCAAAGACTTTATCCTCGGCGTTTTGACGGATGGCACAGGTATTCAACAAGATGACATCGGCATCTTCCATGGTATCAGCTTTACGATAACCCATCGATTCGAAGAGCCCAGCCAATGTTTCACTGTCTCGCTCGTTTGCAGCACAACCATAAGTGCGGATGAAATAATATCGTCCATCTCCAAGATGCGAAGTGGATGCATCCAAAATAAAATCACTGCGAGAAATGGCATCATCACCCGGAGTACGTACCCGGGCTGCCTTAAGATCCGGAAGGATATAGTTTTTCTTTTTATTCATAGGGATATATTCTACCAATTTTAGATATGGTTCAACCACAATCCTTGGTGTAAGCGTTTAGAAGAGAAGAATTATGGATTCCATGGTGTAACCATGGTTAATTTCGATTAGAATAGTACACGTTTTTAAAAGGAAAGGATAGACGCATCATGAACCAGTTTCGTATTCTCCACATTCCCAATATGACCAATCTGCGTGATCTTGGTGGTTATCAAACCACCCATGGCACGATCACCCGCTATGGACGGATCTTTCGCTCCGACACATTATCCAACATGGATCCAGACGCGCTCGCTTCATTTATTGAATCCAACCACATCACTGCTGTGATCGACCTGCGCCGTGAAACGGAGGCAAACGAACATTCCTATGTGCTTCCTCAAGGTTGTGTCTATCACAACATCCCTTATTGGTACAATATCGCCGATGATAAACAACGTAAAAGTCATGTGGACTTTTCCAAATACACCGTATCGCAGTTTTATATGGCCATGGTCTCCCATGGATGGGATAAGACCGTTCCGATCATGCATATCATTGCCAATACGCTGTCAAAAGGAAATTCCGTGTTGTTTCATTGTACGTTCGGCAAAGATCGCACCGGTATCATTGCCAGTATGCTGTTGCGTCTTGTCGATTGTTATGAAAGTGACATCATGACGGATTATATGATCTCCTTCCCTTTGATCCATAAAGATGAATTGGAACCGTTGATGGACAATACCGAAGAAAATCGGTTCCAGCGTTCAGATGCGATCAATATGTTTGAATTGATGGAATACTATGATGCGATCAATCTCAAACAAGCGATGCTCGATCATGGTTTGGACCAAAAGGATCTAAACACGATCGTTAATGAATTGACCGCATCGCTGGATTAAACCAATACTCATTCACATAAACATCAGACCGTACGCCACTGCGTACGGTCTGATTTTAAATGAGTGGTCAAACCACGTTTAATGTTTCAATGCAGCAATAGCATCGCGAACTTTGCCGCCATTTTCATTCAAGGCTTTCTCTGCTGCATCATAATCGCAATGGCTTTCATACATCACCACCGCATGCGCCACACTGGCTTTTCCTTTTTCATACAGTTCACTGGCAGTGGCTTCATCACAACCGGTGATCCGCTGGATCATGGTCTTACTGCGGGCGACCAGTTTGATATTGGTCGGTTGTACATATACCATGTAGTTTTTATAAACTTTTCCACACTTGATCATGGTAGCAGTGGACAACATATTCAACACCATTTTCTGTGCCGTACCGGCTTTCATACGAGTGGAACCGGAAATGACTTCTGGTCCGACCACCGGAGCAATGGCGATTTGTGCCACTTTGTTCATTTCCCCTTCTTTGTTGCAGCTGACCGAGATCGTCAACGCCCCGATTTCATTGCCATAACGCAATGCAGCGATCGTGTATGGTGTACGGCCACTGGCAGCGATACCGATCACGATATCCTTATCGCACACATTATGGGCTTTTAAGTCCGCAACACCCATTTCTTCGCTGTCTTCCGCACCTTCTACAGCTTTATACATCGCGCCATCGCCTCCGGCCATCAAACCAAAGGCACGCGTAGGTGGAACGGAATACGTTGGTGTCAATTCCACAGCATCCAAAGTTCCCAAACGTCCACTCGTTCCGGCGCCGCAATAAATGATTCGACCACCATTGGCGAATCGTTTGGCCATTTCATCCACAGCATGGGCAATGGAAGGCAGTTCCTTTTCAATGGCGAGCGCCACCTTCTGATCTTCTTTATTGATCAGTGTGACCATGGATAAAGTATCCAAAGCATCGATGTTTTCAGTCGCAGTGTTGGCACTCTCAGTTGTCAGTGCATTCAATTGTGTCATATGTATCATTTTCCTTTCGTTTTTCTGCGTCAAAGCCATTATAGACGTTTTATGGATTTGACGAAAGCGTTTTCGTCGTGGATTTGACGATGACTGTCATGGTGGAATGGTGATACCATAAAACTATGAATCAAAATGAAATGAGATCTCATGGGGATCAAGCTGTCTATCTGCATCAAATGGAAGGATACAATTGTAGCCAATCCATCATTGCCACTTATGCCTTTAATTGGATATGATCCCACCATCGCCTATCGCTTTGCCGAAGGTTTTGGCTCTGGAACCGGTCGATTGCAAGGCATGTGTGGTGTGATCTCCGCCGTCACGATGATCCTTGGATATATTCACAGCAATGGTGATATGGAAAGTGGAAAGCCAAGAAGCAAAGGGAATACTTATCGATTCACCAGTCGATTCACTCAAGACTTTAACGATCGTTACCGTACCATCATCCGTTCTGATTTGAAGCGCCCCCAACTTCCAACCTATACGCCCTGTGCCGATCTGATCCGCTATGCTTGTTTATGGTTGGACCAATATTTGCAGGAAAATAACCCAGGATCCGTCAAATGACGGATCCTGGGTTTTGTTTTCATCGGATTATCAATACGGGATCGAAATGTATTCGGCGATTTTGATTTTAGGTTGCCCTTGCATAGATGAACTCTCAAATAATCTTGCATCCCCAGCACGCCACACCAAAATCAAAATCAAAATGATGATCATGACCAAACCGATCAATACCGACGTCGTTTTCTTCATATTGGTTTAACCTTGATTTTAGTGTAGCGAAACAATACGGTAAGAATTTGTGAAATTTACTCGTTTTTGAATGACGAGATCAAATCGATCATGCTTCGCTTTTGAGTTGACGTCGCATCAGATCATTGATCGCATCACTGGGTTTCTTGTTTTCGTATAATACTTGATACACTTCCGTGGTGATCGGCATGCTGATACCACGGCGTTTGGCTTCTTCATAGACGATCTTGCAAGCTTTAGCGCCTTCCACCGTTTTGGTATTGGTCGCCCAAAAATGTTTGGCCGTGTTGTCTTTTCCGATCTGCAAACCGGCCGAGAAGTTGCGACTGGAATTGGATGTACACGTCACGATCAGATCACCGATACCGGTCAAACCAAAGTAGGTATCTGGTTCTCCTCCCATAGCCACACCATAGCGCCGCATTTCGACCAATCCACGGGTCATCAACGCAGCGCGTGCATTGTCCCCTTGTCCTAGACCCGTCAATATACCGCTGGCGATCGCCAGAATGTTTTTGATGGCAACACCAGCTTCCGAGCCGATGATATCGTGTGAGGTATAGACTCTGAAGTAATCATTGCTGAACAGTTTTTGAACGGTGATTGCTGCATTGGCATTGGTGGAAACCGCCGCCACACTGGTCAAAAGCCGTTTAGCGACTTCAATAGCCAGTGATGGTCCGACCAATGCGACCATGGCACGACAATGGTTACCCAGTGTATTCTCGATCACTTCACTTAGGCGTTGATGTGTATCCGGATCAAATCCTTTGGCCACATTGATCGCAATCACATCATGATCGAGAATATTCGCCACATTTTTTGCCACAGAGGCGATAGCCGCCGCTGGCACAGCAAAAAGGATCACATCGCTTTGATTGACCACGGATAGATCCGTGGTCGCATCGATCTCATCATTAAAAACGATGTCCCCAAAATAACGGGAATTGGTATGGTGAGCATTGAATTCATCGATCCCCTGGGTATCGATGCCCCAAAGATGAACCGATATGCCATTATCCGCCAATACCTGAGCCAATGCACTGCCCCAGGCACCACTGCCTAATATGGTCACAACCATGTTTATACCTTCTTTCGTACGATGATATGGATCGGTGTTCCTTCAAACCCAAATGCTTCTCGCAGTCGGTTTTCGATATAGCGTTGATATGAAAAATGCATCAATTTTTCATCATTGACACTCAACACGAACGTCGGAGGTGCCACCGATACTTGCGTCGCATAATAAATTTTGAGCCGTTTTCCGTTAATGGCGGGTGCAGGCGTGATCAATTGGGCATCTTGAATGACTTCATTGAGCACGTTGGTCGCAATACGCAGTTGCGAAGATTGGTACACGGTATTGACCATATCCAGTATCTCATTGACCCGCTGTCCGCTTTTAGCGGAAACAAAAAGAATCGGTGCAGAGCTTAGGTAAACAAACGCATCCCGGATCTTCGCGCGTATTTCATCCGCTGTCTTATCGTCCTTATCAACGGTATCCCATTTATTATAGACGATCACGATCGGCTTACCCGCTTCATGGGCATAACCGGCGACATGTTTATCCTGATCGACGATCCCGCTTTCTCCATCTAACACAAATACGACCACATCACTGCGTTCGATAGCAGATAAGGATCGCAAAACGGAATACTTTTCGATATTTTCATAAACTTTGCCTTTTTTACGGATCCCTGCCGTATCGATGCAGACATAATCGATGCCATTGGCTTGAAACGGAGTGTCGATCGCATCACGTGTCGTTCCGCTGATATCGGAAACGATCACGCGTTGTTGATGCAACAGAGCATTGACTAAGCTGCTTTTTCCGACATTGGGCCGACCGATCAAGGAAAAAGCGATCGAACCTTGATAATCGGGCAATTGCACGTTGGCCAATGCTGCCACCACCCCATCGAGTAGATCACCGATGCCGATCCCATGCAGACAACTGATCGCCACAGGATCTCCTAGACCCAACTGATAGAAATCATAGATGGCAGAGATTTGAGAACCATCATCGATATGATTGACCGCCAGGATGACGGATTTGCCACTTTTACGAAGCATTCGGGCAATCATTTGGTCATCACTGGTCACACCCGCCATACCATTGGTGACCATGATGATCACATTGGCTTCATCGATGGCAATTTGAACCTGTGCCGCGATCTCTTTGGCAAAGGGCTGGTCTTCCAATTGGATCCCGCCCGTATCGATCACACGGAATTCACGGGTCAGCCAGCTGGCTTTGCCATAAATGCGATCGCGGGTGACACCGGCAGTATCGTCAATAATGGATAAACGGGTACCGATCATCCGATTGAACAATGTGCTTTTTCCAACATTGGGTCGGCCGACAATAGCCACGACACCGTTAATCATGCTGACCATCCTTTCGAGTTTGCGTTTGAATGATATGGATCAAAGTATCGACGGTCGTATCAAAATCCAATGTACTGGTATCCACCAAGATCGCATCACTGGCTTGGATCAAGGGTGAATGGATGCGCGTGGTATCTTGTTGATCCCGTTTTTTGACATCCTCAAGCACTTGTGCATACGTACAGTCGATCTTTTTTTCTTGGTTCTGCAAATAACGGCGTCGGGCGCGTTCATTGACATCTGCCGTTAAAAAAATCTTGACATCCGCATCGGGTAAAACCACCGTGCCGATATCCCGTCCATCCATGATACAGCCACCGTTGGTGGCCATACCCTGTTGCAATGTGACACAATAATCCCGTACCGGCTGGTAACGGGCGACCGTGGAAGCGGCAAGGGAAACATCATCTGATCGGATCCGATCCGCTAAAATCTGGCCATTCAGACACAATTGATGCGACGCATCATAATCCAATCGACAGTTTGGTAAATGATCGACCACATCCATTTCATTGAAAACATCGATATGGGATTGGATCATACCATAGGCAATGGCACGATACATCGCACCAGTATCGATATAGGTCAAATCGAGTTTTTGTGCGATGGCTTTGCAAATGGTGCTTTTACCAGCACCCGAAGGGCCATCGACCGCCACGTTATAGTATGGTCGAACCATCAAATCACACCTTTCATCAACAATATGGCATAGATGATCACGACCAGGATCACCACCAACGCAATGACGATCAATACCAGGATGAAATTGACCAAACGGGTATTATGACCGACTTTATCTTCGATATCATCCAAGTTTTCATCCATTTCATCATATTGTTGTGCCAATCGAACCGCTTGTTTTGCCGTTTGTTCCAAAAGTTCCTTTTGACGTTGGGCAGAATTGCGGGACATATCAAAGGTTGCATTGCTGGGTTTGTTGTTTTTGAATTGCATCACTTGTGGTTCATCCTCTTCAGTGATATTGGTCGAACCATGGTCTTCATTGGTCTGAACCACCGGCGAGTCATCATTGAGCAAACTTTGCAATTCCTGAGTTATCGAATTGCGTTTGTCCAACACAGATGCCTGCACCGCAGCCAATTCACGTTCATCCATCACCGCTTCGTTTGCACTCGAGCGAACAGACGCATTAGACGCATTGACGGATGCATTGGTCGAACCATCTTCATATAACGCATTGCCATTTTGATACGCTCGGATCTTTGGTACATCCGTTTGATTGGAATCATTGGACGAAGACAAACGTCGATTTGGTTTCAATGAGGAGATGATATTCAGCTGGGTATCTTCGTTTTGCGCATACCCCTGCTCCACATTGTATTTTTTGACTTCATCCAAAAACTCATCTAAATATTCATTTTTGAAGGACTCATTTTTCGCCGATGTAGAGCCCATGGTGGACGTGGTTGCACCATGATTTCCTCTCGCTTGATCCACTGAATCATAAGTACGCATCCGTGATGCTGCTGCCTTGACAGTTTTCGGATTGGTGCGGGTAACATCCTGCGCCAAAGAAGAATCGATGCGGTTGAGTCGGTTGCTGAAATCAGCCAGATCATCACTAGCCAACGATTCTTCATTGCCATACGCAATCTGATTGCGATAGGCTTCATATTTTTTCATCCGGGAAAGTTTCGCCATACTGTTGTCTACTCCTTGGTGTTTATTTCATTCGACTTGATTTTACCATAGTCTTTTTGATTTTTAAGATGGCATATCCTTGGTCGAACCATCTTTATCATGACCATGCAACGCCTTGAAACGGAAACGATTGATCCAGTTTCGATCGATTTTAAGGATCGCGTAGTTGATCAAACACACCAGTCCTGCACCAATGGTATCCACCATCAGATCCTCCATCGTATCTGTCAATGCGGCATGTCCCACATACATCGTGCCATCTTCCGCCATGAATTTTTGCATATTCATGCCCCATAATCCGTCAAAGGTATATTCATAGATCTCCCACAATACACCACACATCAATGCAAACGTAAACGCAAAAAGGCACATGAATGCCGGTGAAAGCTGCAATGGCACGTTTTTATTGGCATTGAGCAAAAAGATGACACTGTATCCAAACAACCCCAACATCGCCGCCGAAAATCCATGCAATATCGTATCCCAATAGGCAATTTCGTAATAAAAGGATCTGACTTCTCCTAGAAAAATGGCACAGTATAAAAAAAGCAAATACATGATGACCAAGTAACTGGGGATATCCATGTTAAAGCGCCGTTCGAAAAGATCAGGCAAAAACATGACCACGATCCCTAAAATCGATTGGGCAAACATGAGAAAATAGTGACTTTTCAAATGCGTATACTGGCCGCTGATATAAGCGGGATCATCGATGGACGATGGTGAAACCACCAGTAAATAACCCAATATCAAAATCGATATCGCAAAGGTAAGAAACAGGATGAACCGCAGGATATTCTCCAGACGGCTGCCGGATTGTTTCATGCGTATCAAGCCAATACCTCCGTTTCATTTCAATGGATACTACTTTAACAAAAAGCATCGGTTTACTCAACCGATGCATACGAATCCATCAAAACGAAAATAATGCGACCGTTACACCAAGAAGCATACAAATGATCGCAAAAAACCAAAACAGATAGACCGTGCTGGTTTCCTTCCATCCGTTTTTGGTGAAAGCATAATGGATGGGCGTATAGATGAACAAGCGTTTGTGGAAATGTTTGACCCAATAGATCTGTAACATGCAGCAGATGGTTTCAACCACGAATACCCCACCGATGATCACATAGGCCACTTCCTCTTTCAATAACATCGCAATCGCAGCAAAGATCCCACCCAATGCCAAAGAACCGGTATCTCCCATGAAAATTTTAGCTGGATGCATATTGAATACCAAATACCCCAATAATGAACCGATCAATAGGAACAAAAAGAAAATCAAGGAAGGATCGGCTTGTTTGACATAGGCGATGATGGCAAAACCAAATGCAGCGATCGTACTACAACCCGCTGCCAATCCATCCATGCCGTCTGTCAGATTGACAGCATTGGAGCTACCGACAAAAACAAAGATCATAAACGGGATATACAACAATTTCAGATCAAAGGAAAATGTGAATAAATACAATTTGGTATCGATATGCAGATACATGGAACAGACCAGTATGGTTGCAAATGCGATCTGCATGGCCATTTTGCAACGTGGACTCAATCCGGCATTGTTATGGGTCATCACGATCAAATAATCATCGATAAAACCGATGGCACCATATAAAAGCAATGTCACGATCAATAACATGGTCGAACTTAGACATTGATGGATCAGAGAATAGATCAAAATGCCGATGGCTGAAACCACCACGAAAATGAATCCACCGAATGTGGGGGTTTTGGCTTTTTGCTGAAATTGTGCCAATGCATATTCACTGACCTGTTGATTCGCACCTTTGGTTTTTAAAAAACGGATCCATAAAGGCATGATGGCCACGACCGCAACAAATCCGATCAATGCCGGCAACCATGCCATGGACAGAAAGGACAGACTATTCATTCGTATCTTCTCCAGACCCGAAGGTGACTTCGAGTTCGCTTTCTTTACTTACCGGCGTTCCGGGCGCAATGGATTGACTGGTCACCGGGCCGAGCCCGTTCATTTTAACACTGATTCCGCTCACTTCCCAAAAACTTGTCACATCCTTACGATTCCAGCCACTCATATCCGGCATGGTAAAACCAGCTGTATCGGTGAGTAAAAAGACTTTGGTGGAGGTCAAGACATTGCTTCCGGCCGCTGGATATTGATCGATCACGGTATTCCCATCCCCCAACACGACGATCGATGCACCGGTATTTTCAAATGCAGCATCGACATATGTTAAGGAATGGTTGATGCATTCAGGCATGGTATACATCGATACGGAAGTGGAATTGCCTGTATCGATGATGGTTTGACCATCTTCTGTTGTTGTTTCGGATTGGTCTGGATCTTCAATGATGTTGTAATACATCGCCACTTTTCGCAACAATGTGGTCACTGCATCCGTTTTGTAATGGGCATCGGAATCATACGGACCTTCAAAGGCATAGTAAAGCATGTATTGTGGATCTTCAGCCGGAAAAGCCAACATCACGGAATTGATGGTATAGCCACTTTCATACGATCCATCCACAATCACCTGGGTCGTACCCGTTTTTCCGGAAACGGAACATTCGGGTATGGCGTAATATTTGGCCGTACCCTGCTCATCCGTGACTACGCGAGTCAACAGTTGTTGCATCTGCAATGCCGTACTTTCCTTGATGGGTTGACCGGTAATGGTCGGTGTGGCTTGATAAAGCACATTCTGAGAATCGTAGCTATCCGCGATCCGATCGATCACATAAGGTAATTTCATGGTCCCATCGGTAAAAATAGCACTGTATGCCTGTAACAGTTGCAATGTCGTATACGTTGAACCTTGACCATAGGTATTGGTGATCTTATCTGTCGACCAGTTATAGACCTTGATGCCACTGGCTTCATTAAAGCCAAGGGCACCCGTTGGCTTGAAGAAGCCAAAGGCATCCAGGTATTGTTCAAATGTTTCCGGACTCATCACATCCGTGATCAAGGATGCAGCCACCGTATTGGCGGAGAGGATCAACCCATAATCATATTCGATCCATCCATATTCTTTCCATCGGGAGTTGGTGATCCGATTACCTGAATTGAAATTGACTCGTACTGGATTACCGGCGGCATCAGCCAGATAATAAAAATCATTGGAATTGACCAATTCCGTTCCATCGTAATTGCCTGTATCCATCGCGGCTGCCCAGGTGATGGATTTGATGGTCGAACCAGCTTCATATGCAAGTTGAGAACCATAATCATTGTATTCGCTGATATCCAACAGATTGGGATCAAAACTAGGGGATTGGCCCCACCCTACGATCCGTCCGGTATCCGCTTCCATCACAGCTCCCCATACCCTGGAAACTTCAAAATCCTCCATGGTTTGTTCGAAAGCTTCTTCCAATGCTTCCTGCACGGTTTTTTCCAATGTCAATGTAACATTGTACCCGTTGACCGCCGGTTCTTCTTCCACCATCATGCCTGGCAAAATAAATCCGTTACGATCCGATTGGTAACTGGTGGAACCATCGATGCCACGCAGATATTCATCCAGATAATATTCCAAGCCCATCCGTCCAACAGTCGAACCGGTCTCATCCGATTGTGCAAAGCCGATCAGATTAGATGCAAAAGTACCCAATGGATAACTACGGGTAATGGAATCGGTAAATTCGATCCCCGGTAAATTGTACGAATCGATCAGATCTCGGGTCTCTTTGGATAGATTTCGTCCTTTTGCGCCCAATTCCGTCTGATAGACATCTTGATTCAAATACGTCAGGATCTCTTCTTCACTCATCCCCAATACCGGTGCCAGCATGGCGGCAGTATTGGCTTTATCCGCCACATAAGCCACCGTACCTTCAGTCGATGGACGATCGGGATCTAAAATACAGACGATATTGTATGTGCGGATATCCTGGGCAATGATCTCACCATTGTAGTCGTAAATATAGCCACGCGTGGCTTTCAACGTGGTGGTCTGGATATTGGCACTTTGGGAATATGGTCCAAGGTTTCTTCCAGATAAAATATGGATCTTAAGGATCGAGACAACAAAAACATTGAGACTGAGCAAGGTCATGATGGTGACCATCACGAGTGCGATCTGTTTCAATGTTTTATTGGGAGATGGAGTGTGTTTGGTTTTTTTTCTTCTAAAAATCGCCATAGGCATCTATTGGCCGTCAACCGTCACGATATTGTTTTGATTGACTTCCAGGCCGGCATCCGATGCGATATTGGTCACGCGTTCACGGGAGTTCAGTGATTGGATTTCCACACGGATCGCATCATTTTCGACCTGTAATGCGCTTATTTTACTCGCAATCTGTTGCTGTTGCATACTTAAATTGATGTTATAGCTACGTAAAAATAATGTGGAAAACAGCCAAACGACGATCGCAAATGCCGTAAATAGAAAAACACCCTTGTAAATCAATGGAAATGCCATAGTTTTCTTACGAGTTTTGGTTTTGGGCATCGAAACAGCGATCTGTGTCATGTTGTTCTCCTTAAACGATTCGTTAATAAATTCAGTTGCGTTGCACTGCTCTGCATTTTGCAGAGTGCGAACGGTGATTTTCATCCAGCTCTTGGCTCGAGGCTTGTAGCGGATGCTTGGTCAATAAAGTAAATAAGGGTTTGGGAAGCTGATCTTGTGGGATCGGCAAACGTTTGAGTGTGGGATCGATCGCGCACCATTTGGCAAACGTTTGTTTGACGATGCGATCTTCCAGGGAGTGAAAAGTAATGAATACGATTCGACCTTGGGGACGGATCAAATCCGGCAATTGATCTAATACAGTGGTCAAACCATCCAATTCTCTGTTGACTTCGATACGAAGCGCCTGAAAGATCTGTTTGGCTGGATGACCTTTCTTATTCAGTTCTTTAGCCGGCAATGCCATTTTGATGACATCCACCAGTTGAAACGTTGTCAAAATCGGTTCGATCTCACGTGCTTTGACGATGGCTTTCGCAATCCGAAACGCAAAGGGATGCTCACCATATTCACGAAACAATCGGATCAATTCTTCCAAAGAATACGTATTGACGATCATCGAAGCATCCAGTTGTTGCTGTTGATCCATGCGCATGTCCAATGGTGCATCATAGCGATAGGAGAAACCACGCTTAGGATCATCGAATTGTGGACTGGATACACCAAGATCGGCCAACACTCCATCCACGGCAACTATGCCGTAATGGTCCAACCAATGTTTAAGATGAGCGTAATCATCTTGAACCAATGTGATCCTGGACTCATTGGCAAAGCGTTGGCGGCAATAATCAATTGCAGCCTGATCTTTGTCAAAAGCAAACAGATGACCGTTTTCAAGTCGATCCAAGATCGCAGCCGAGTGTCCCCCTCTTCCAAGGGTAAGATCCACGTAGATCCCATTTGGCTGAATATTCAGCAAATCGATGGATTGGGAAAGCATCACCGAATAATGCAATGTGCTCATGGTAGCAAGTACTCCGTAACGGTTTCAGCCACTTCATCAAATTCTTCCTGAGCTTTGGCATCATAGTTCTTCCAGGTTTCAGCATCCCATATTTCAATACGATCACCGACACCGACTACGATGACATCCTTGGTCAAATGAGCTTCCTTGGTCAAATAAGCCGGTAACTGGATCCGACCTTGACTGTCAAAAGAACATTCGCAGGCTTTGCTGGTCAACGCACGCACATAGGTGCGCGCCTGCTTATTGGTGGATGGCAATGTGACCAATTTGGCCAATATCGCATTCCACTTTTCCATGGTGTAGCCACTTAAGCAGCCGTCCAATCCTTTCGTGATCACCACCGTATCATTGAGTTGATCACGGAATTTGGCAGGTAAGGCCATTCGATTTTTTGCATCCAGTTTATGATTGAACTCACCGATGAACATCGAATCCCCACTTTCCACCACTTTATGACATATATCACCACGTGTGATACCATTATTGACTTTATTGTGATGGTTTTCAACCTAAAATCAATCAATTTCATAAAAAAACGGGTCAAACCATAAAAAAACGAGTGTTCCTGAATAAAAACACCCGTATCGTACATTGGTTTGACCAAAATAAAAGTCTTTCGACTGATCGAAAGACTGTTTATTTACTTCCACAGTTGGTACATGCGTGATGCGGCAGTTTGTATTCTCCGCATGTCGGACATTTCACCAAAGTTGGCGCAGTCAACTTGAAATGGGTTCTACGCTTTGCAGTACGTGATTTGGAATTTCTTCTCTGCTGAACAGCCATGCTACACCTCCGTCCTTATCGCTTATTCATCCTCAAACTTGAAATCTTTCAGTTTGGCCAGTCGTGGATCAATCGTTTGATCTTTGGTCGCTTCATACTCGCTTTCGGGTACGATGCGCCAACCGACCCCACTAGGATACTTGATTTCCCCGGGTTTGACAACACTTAATGGTACTTCCAGTAAAATTCTTTCTAGCGTATAAGTGGTCAGATCAAACACATCGTCATCGAGCACCAATACCTGTTCATCATTCACCGTATCAAACGAGATCAACTCTTCATCCGTGGTCGATAATGGCACCTGCACATCTTCATTGGTGATGGCACAAGGGCAAATCATCGTTGCCGTCAGTGACCATTTGAATTCAAAATATGAGGAACCATGCAACGGAATGATCGTTCCCACGATATGCGCGTCTTTAACATCACGCAGTCTTGAATGATCGAATGACAAACTTTGATCGAATGGAATGACTTCATCCACAAAATAGGGTTGATCTTCAAGCGATTCCAATTCCTTGCGTGTGATCAATATATTCTTTTCCATGACTCTATTATATCTGTTGGTATAATCAAAACGCATGAAATGTTTAGGATTAATCACGGAATACAATCCATTTCACAATGGGCATGTCTACCATCTAAAGCAAGCAAAGGCGATATGTGATGGTTTGACCATTGCTGTCATGAGCGGCAACTATGTTCAACGGGGTGAATTCGCTATTGTCAATAAGTATGAGCGAGCAAAGGTTTCGGTATTGCAAGGTGTGGATCTGGTGGTGGAATTACCGATGGTCTATACCATCCAGCAAGCCAGCGTTTTTGCCAGACAAGCCATCAAAATATTAGCTGAATGCGGTGTCTCCGATTTGGTTTTCGGCAGTGAATGCAATGATTTCGCATTACTGAAACAGGTGGCAGAGTTGCCGTTAAATATCGATCATTTCAAAGAAGTAATGGCCAATGGAGACAGTTACATCAAAGCATTGAACCCATTTGCCGATGGTTTTGCCAGCAATGATATCTTGGGAATTGCTTATCTTAAAGCATTGCAGAATTATCCGCAAATCAAAGCACATTGCATCCAGCGTATCGGTGGATATCATGATCTTACATTAACGCAAATGGCCAGTGCAAAAGCCATCCGTACAGCATGGTTCAACCATCGATCCATTGCATCTTTCACACCATTAGCAAACGCCATTGCAAACTATGGTCCTAACCAATGGAGCGATTACTATCCCCTGTTGCGCCATATCCTTTTAACGACATCATTAACCGTATTAAAAAATATATTCATGGTCAACGAAGGCATTGAGATGCATTTAGTCAAATGTGCGAAAGCTTGCAATCATTTCAACGATTTTATCCGCATGGCTACTACCCGAAGGTATACAACTTCCAGGATCCAACGGACATGTCTGTTTATTTTGATGAATATCAGCAAACAGGATATGCACACATTGGAAAAGGATGTGATCATCCACCCTCTGGCTTTCAATTCAAAAGGGGCAGCACATCTGAAACAGCTCAAAAAAAATGGTAAAACCATCGTGTCTCGGATCAATCAATTCCCACCTCATCATCGGGATATCTACATCAAAAGTGAACGTGTTTATTATGAATTGCATGATATGAACATGCTCAAACATCAAAGTGCGATCATTGTCAAACCATGAAAAAAGTGTAAACACTACAAGATCGTGCTTACACTCTATTTGTCTTATTGCTCATGAAGATCGTGTTTGATCTGAGTTGTGGAAATATTTTCCGTTCGGGGTAAATAGACAATCTCCACATTCTTTAAATCGTCGAATTTGCCTTTCCAATCATCGCCCATCACGAATATATCAATATCATGGGCATCAATGTCGTGTTGCTTTTGATTCCAATCATTTTCAGGGATGACTTCATCCACGTAGCGGATGGCTTCCACCATTTCCTTACGCACACTATATGGATAAAATGCCTGTTTACCTTTAATGGCGTTGAATTCATCAGTGCTGATCGCCACAACAAGATAATCACCCAATGCTTTTGCACGTTTCAAAAGTCGAATATGACCAAGGTGGAGCAAATCATAGGTTCCATAGGTGATGACTTTTTTCATAGTGACTCTCCCGGTCGAATTTGAATGCGTTGGATGGCACTGCTACGGTGCGTGGTATCATCAATGGTAATGACCACGCCACAGACGATTGCTTCCTCTTCCGAAACTCGATAACGCAGATTGATCCCTTCTTTCATCATGATGATACATTGTTGGATTTCTCGTCCCAATACGGAATGATATGGACCAACCATCCCAGCATCGCTGATGAAGGCACAACCCTCGTCAACCATTTCATCCGCAGTCTGCACATGGGTATGGGTTCCCACGACCGCAATGCAGCGTTGTTTATAACATTCAAAAAAAGCACGTTTTTCTGCGGTGGTTTCACCATGGAAATCCACGAAAACCATATCTTCTGGATCAATCGATTTGAGGAACTGATCCATCATTTCAAATGGTGAAACCGTCGGTTCCGGTGACATAAACGACTTCCCCAATAGATTGACCACATGCATTCTTACTCCGCCAAGGACATAGCTTCGTACACCTTGCTGCACTTTGGATAGTGGATGATTATTGGGATAAGCCAGATCCTGACATTGATCTAGATGATCCAGGATCTCGCGCTTACTGAATGCATGATTACCTAATGTGATACAGTCCACACCATAACTTTTAAAGGCATTATATATACGCATGGTAATGCCTTTTCCATGCGCACTGTTTTCACCATTGACAATGGTAAAATCAATATCATATTCCTGCTTAAGCAGGGGCAGATGCTTTGAAAGAGCGGCTCTGCCGCTCTTTCCGACTACATCTGCTAGAAACAGAATTTTCATGAATTACTTCGCTATCTCACATGCTCTGGTTTCACGGATCACGACCACCTTGATCTGACCCGGATAGGTCATTGTGGATTCGATCTTGTCACGAATATCCATGGCCACCTTATCGATTTTGTCATCCCCAACTTTATCCGGAACGACCATGACACGCACTTCACGTCCGGCCTGAATAGCAAATGCTTTATCCACTCCATCGAATCCTTTGGCAACTTTCTCCAATTCTTCGATCCGGTTAATGTAATTTTCCATTGTTTCATTACGAGCACCCGGACGTGCAGCGGAAAGTGCATCCGCCGCCGCAACAAGATTGGCGATCAGATATTTGGCTTCGACATTGCCATGATGACTTTCGATCGCATTGATGACGATATCGTTTTCGCCATATTTCTTGGCTACTTTGACACCTAAATCCACATGGCTGCCATCCTGCTCAAAGTCGATTGATTTCCCGATATCATGCAGCAAGCCGGCACGTTTTGCTAAATTTTGATCTAAACCGAGCTCAGCCGCCATCATTCCGGCAAAATAGGCAACTTCCATGGAATGTTGCAATACATTCTGACCATAGGAATAACGATATCTCAAACGACCGAGCAAGCGAATGATTTCGCGTGGCATACGGCCAATCCCCAGTTTGAAGACTGCTTCCTCTCCATATTTGCGGAAGGAGTTCTCCATCTCTTTTTTTACTTTATTGACGACTTCTTCGATCCGTTGTGGTTGAATGCGACCATCACTGATCAGAATTTCTAATGCTTGACGCGCCACTTCACGGCGAATCGGATCGAAACATGAAATAGTGAAGCTTTCCGGTGTATCATCGATCAACACTTCAACACCGGTTGCTTGTTCGATCGCCTTGATATTGCGACCTTCACGACCGATGATGCGTCCTTTCATTTCCTCATTTGGTATATCAACGACGGAAATGGTATTGGAAATAACTTCATCTTGTGAATAACGTTGAATGGTCGTCGCAATGATCTCACGCGCATTTTCCTGAGCTTTTTCAGCTGCAAGTTCCTGTTGCTCATGAATATATGCACTGACTTCAGCCTCCATCTTTTTGGAAACTTTGTCCATCAATTCATCGTGGGCTTGTGCTTGCGTCATTTTGGCGGTATTTTCCAAAACGACGATCTGTGCATCGATCTTCTCCTGAAGATCCTGTTTCATCTTATCCAGATTGGCTAAACGTTCATTTACCGCATTACGCTGTTTGTCCAGCTCGGTTTCTTTCTTAGTCAAATTGGTTTCACGGAATGACAGATTGTCCTCACGTCGAGCAAGCTTCGATTCCGTCTCGGCAACTGAAGTCTGTAACTGTTTGATTTCTTTTTCGGCCTGCAGTCTATATTCATAGACCTGTTGT
>CALVCY010000149.1 GCA_944326175.1 uncultured Erysipelotrichaceae bacterium | reverse complement strand
AGGATGATACCGGAAGCGGTTTTGTCTTCGGTTTTTTCCTTTTCGAGCAAAACATTGTCATACAAAGGTTTAATTGTCATAGTTGTTAGCACTCCTTCCTTTCAAATGCTAAAACTATCTTAGTCAGGCTTTGGCACTCTGTCAAGGAGTTTGCTAAAAAGAGTGAAAATCACATCAATTCACATGCTTTGGATGGGGTGACTTCAACTAAACCGTTTCTATCAATTCACTAACCGATCATAATTCCATTTCGTATAGACCATACGAGCGACTGTCACCAATTTTTCTTCTTCATCCACCCAGTAGAACATCAGATAGTTTCGAACCTTGATCTTTCGGCATTCATACTTCAATGGGCGGATCGGCTGATAGATTGAAGTAGCATACGGGAATGTTCGCACATTCTGCGTTACATCAATCCACTACACCGCCAAACGATCCGCTAAAGCAGGGTTTTGCAGTTTCTCACTGATATATCACATGATCTCAAACATATCTTTTCGAGCAACAGGCAAAACTCTAATTTATACAACCTGTTCTCCTTTGATAGCTGCCTTCATCGCTTTGAGCACCTCTTTGGAGCAATAGCGCCGATCGGTTAGCGCAGCCTCTTCTTCTACTTCCTGCAACTTGAAATATACCTTGCTTTCGAATTGCAGGTTTTCAAAGGTCTCCATACTCAGAACGACCATATCGCCATAGCCATTCTTTGTTATAAAAACAGGTTGCACGGTTTCATGCACAATTTTCGATATTTCAGCAAAATTATTTCGCAAATCTGAAATAGGTCGAATCATATTCATCACAACAACCTCCTTGAGAATATTTCGTCACAATTACGCTAAGTTAATGAAATGCAATGGCTTTATGTTTCAGCAAATACTAGGTTTTTTATGATTGAGTCGTTATTTCTACCAACTCACGACGACGATAGAAAAACTTCCAGGCCAACTCGTTGACTAAGGATTTTTCTAACTTATAAGCTCACATCAAGTTCCTGTCACTTATCGATCGATGCTCCATCCAACTGATCCACATCACGAAAATTTATGATGTGATCCATCTCAACTTATGATTAAAGAAAGCATCGTTGACCATTTAAAAAGCAATCAACCTTGACATTGATTGCTTTTTAAACGGTTTAAGCTTCTACAGGTACAATGACATCCGCCAGGACCAGGCATTCATTGGCCTGAAACGACATCACGCCGTTAGTTATGGACCAATACTTTCGATTTTGACCACATTGAGCGTTGAGCACATGATCCACGAGTTTAGCCATCACTGCCACATGGTTGGGCATGATCCCCATTTGACCATTGACGGTGGTGACATTGACGATAGATGCCTGTTCATCCGCCACATTGCCCTGTGGTGTGACCAGTTTCAAATGAATTTCAGCCATACTCATTTACCGGCTTTATCTCTTGCCTGATCAATGGTACCGACCGATAAGAATGCCCCTTCGGGCAAATCATCACATTGGCCATCCAGGATCTGTTCAAACCCATCCAATGTATCATTGATATGCACATATTCACCGGGCAAACCGGTAAACTGGCTGGCAACGGAAAACGGTTGAGATAAAAAGTTACGCACACGTCTTGCCCGTGCCACGGTCAACTTGTCATCATCACTTAACTCATCCATGCCTAAAATGGCAATGATATCCTGCAATTCTTTGTAGCGTTGCAAAATGGCCACGACACGGCGTGCCACATCATAATGCCGTGTGCCCACCACATTGGGATCCAACATGCGACTGTTGCTTTCCAATGGATCCACTGCCGGATAAATACCAAGAGCGGCAATGGAGCGATCCAATACCGTTTTGGCATCCAAATGACTAAACGTCGTTGCCGGAGCGGGATCGGTCAAATCATCTGCCGGCACATAAATGGCTTGAACGGAGGTGATGGAACCATTTTCAGTACTGGTAATGCGTTCCTGCAAAGCGCCCATTTCCGCAGCTAAGGTCGGCTGATAGCCTACGGCACTTGGCATGCGGCCAAGCAATGCAGAGACTTCGCTGCCGGCTTGGGTGAAACGGAAGATATTGTCGATGAATAACAAGACATCCTGATGGTCATGATCACGGAAATATTCGGCCATGGTCAAACCACTTAATCCCACACGCATACGGGCACCCGGGGATTCGTTCATTTGACCATACACCAAAACGGTCTTGTTCAATACACCGCTTTCTTTCATTTCATAATACATGTCATTGCCTTCGCGGGTTCGCTCCCCCACCCCGGCAACCACAGAATAACCACCATGTTCCTTGGCGATATTGTGGATCAATTCCTGCATCAACACGGTCTTGCCTACCCCGGCACCACCGAACAAGCCGATCTTTCCGCCTTTGGCATAAGGGCATAACAGATCGATGACTTTGATCCCGGTTTCCAGGATTTCAGACGTCGGTTTTTGATCTTTAAATGGCGGGGGATCGCGATGGATGGGTAAACGTGGGGTATCCTTTTGTACCGCTTCCATTTCATCGATGGGTTCACCCAATACATTGAACATGCGGCCCAATACATTTTTACCGACGGGAACTTGGATCGGATGTTCCAAATTGACAGCACTATCCCCTCTGGTCAGACCATCGGTACTGCTCATGGCAATGCAGCGGACCACATCATCCCCGATATGCTGGGCCACTTCGACAATAATGGTCGAACCATCCTGTTTCGTAATCGATATCGCCGTATTGATCAGGGGAAGATGTTTGGGTGGAAAAGATATATCGACCACCGGTCCGATGATCTGAACCACCGTTCCCTTGTTTTGCTCCATGGTATTTCCTCCTTATTGGCGGATCGCATCCGAACCGGATACGATCTCGCTGATCTGTGTGGTAATGGCAGCTTGTCTGGCCTGGTTGTACTCCAGTTTCAGATTTTCTACCATTTCATCCGCATTGCGATTGGCATTTTCCATTGCCGCTCTGCGCGCGGCATATTCCGCCAATCGAGCAGATTTAAGATATTCCAGACCATTCTGTTTGATCATTTTTGGGATCAATGCATCCAAAATGGTCACACCATCGGGTTCAAATTCACAATAATGGGTGGATTGGATGGTTGGATCCATGGTAAACGGGAGCAACACGACATGTTCACTTTCAAATGAGAGGGCATTGACGAAGCGATTATAGATGATTTCTACCCCGCCGATCTCACCGTTTTCAAATGCGTCTAAAATGGTTTGAGCCACTTGGTTGAAACCATCGGCTTCTATTTCATCCACACTCAATGGATCCTTGAACCATCGATACCCATGGCGCAGATAGGCGGATGCCCCTTTGGTTCCGATCAGCCATAATGGGCTTTCCACACTGACCTCTTTTTTGACTTTTTCCAGCAATGCATTGGTATAACCACCGCATAATCCAAAGTCAGCACCAATGACAATAACGACATGATGTTGACCATTATCCACACTGTATCGGCTGCTCTGTTCCACATTGGCCGCAACCAGACTCGCCATATGGATCAAACCATCCGTGTAATCTTGACTGGCACCGGCCAGTTTTCTGGCCCGTGCCAGTTTGGCATTGGCCACCAATTCCATCGCTTTGGTGATCTTCTGCGTCCCCTGGATGGAACGGATGCGCTGTTTGATCTTCAACTGGGAGCCGCTCATACGCCGCTCCGTGTATTCCATTGAATCTTGATCGCATCAATGGCTTGATCGAGTTGGGTGTTCAATTCATCCGACAAGACACCTTGTTGATCGATTCGTTGTAAAAGATCACCATGCACTTCATGGAAACACCGCAATAACATCGATTGGGCGTCATTGATTTTTTCCAATGGGGTATCATCAAAATAGCCATGGTTCAAACCATAGAATACGACCACCTGTTCACTCATATCAAACGGTGCATACTGGCGCTGGATCAGCAATTGCGTGATGATGCGTCCTTTATTGATGGTTTTGGATGTCGCTTCATCTAGATCCGAACCAAATTGCGTAAAACTTTCCAATTCATGGAATTGTGCCAGATCCATCTTCAACGATGAAGATACGCTTTTCATCGCTTTGCTTTGGGCGGCTGATCCGACACGGGATACCGATAAGCCGGTATCGACGGCTGGACGGATGCCGCCATTGAATAAATCGGTTTGCAAGAAGATCTGACCATCCGTAATGGAAATGACATTGGTGGGTATATATGCGGAAATATCCCCAGCTTGGGTTTCGATGATCGGTAATGCCGTCAACGATCCGCCACCATTGGCATCGTTTAATTTGGCCGCACGTTCCAATAATCTGGAATGCAGATAGAATACATCCCCGGGATACGCTTCGCGTCCAGGTGGTCGGCGCAATAATAACGATAATGTGCGATATGCCACCGCATGTTTGGATAGATCATCATAAACGATCAGAACATGTTCACCCTGGTCCATCCAATATTCCCCCATGGCGCAACCCGCGTAGGGGGCGATATATTGCAATGTCGCACTGGTGGCGGCAGAGGCATTGACGATCACGGTATAGCGCAAGGCATCCGTTTCTTTCAGTTTTTCAACCACACTGGCAACGGTCGATGCTTTTTGACCGATAGCCACATAGATGCATTTGACGTTTTTATCCTTTTGATTGATGATCGTATCAATGGCCAATGCACTTTTGCCGGTTTGACGGTCACCGATGATCAATTCACGCTGACCTTTACCAATGGGTAACATGGTATCGACCACCTTGATACCAGTCATTAACGGTTCATTGACACTTTGGCGTTTCATCACACCAGGGGCAACTTTTTCGATTGGGGCATAACCATCATGTTCGATGGTCGAACCACCATCCAATGGATTACCCAATGGATCGACCACCCGACCCAATAATCCATTACCAACGGGTACACGGACAACGGATTTGGTCCGATAGACCATATCCCCTTCACTGATCCCATTGGTATCATCCAAGATCACCGCACCGACATGATCACTTTCAAGATTCATCACCATCGCATGGGCACCATTTTCAAACTCCAGCAATTCACTACTCATCGCATCTTTCAATCCTTGGATCAACACGATCCCATCCATCACTGAAATCACCCGACCGTTATCTTTGGATTGGATGGTTTCGGCATAGTTGGCAATGCGTTGCTTGAGCAGCACCGTCAGTTCATTGGGTTTCAGTGCATCACTCATACCTGTTCTCCTTTCTTCAACTGGGTTTTCATGGCATCTAAACGGCTGCGCAATGAATAATTCATGAATGATCCATCCATTTCGATGGTAAAACCAGCGATCAGCGCTGGATCCAACTCACATTGCAACTGGACATCATGCCCACTTTTTTTGGATAATGCCGCTTTGATTTGATCCAATGACAATGGATCCAATGGACGTGGTGAAACCAACGTCGCAATGGTGATACCATGGGCATGACGATACATATCCAGATAATCCATCACAATGGCATGAAACGAAGCAAACCGATGATTATCGAGCAATAATTTCAAAAAATGGATCACCATCCCATCCACCTGATCGCTCAATACCGTTTCCAACACTTCTTTTTTTTCACGGATGGTCGCTTCAATGGATGCCATGGCATCATAAATGGTTGTATCAAATGCCGCATCCAGTGTTTTCAATTGGGTCAAGATCTGTTGGTCCTTGTTCGATTCACATGCCAGTTCAAATAGTGCAGTGGCATAAACACGCGATACGTTACTCATGATCGCTCATTTCCTTTATAAATGCTTCAACGGCTTTACGATCGCTTTCACTGTCGGCTTTGGATGCCATCAATTTACCACTGGCTTCCAGTGCGATATCCACCATTTCATCTTTGACTTCATCCAATAATGCCGCTTTGCGGCGTTTGGCCCATTGATCGGCATTATCCATCGTGGCTTTGGCACTTTCCCGTGCAGCCAAAAGGATGGCCTGCTTTTCCTTTTCCGCGTTGGTTTTGGCTGCGGAAAGCAATGCATCTGCTTTTTGCGTGGTGACTTTCAATTCTTCTGCTGCGGCATCCCGATCATTTTTGGCCTGGATTTTTAGCATTCGGGCATCGTCCAGCTGGCTTTCAGCTTCTTTTTGACGCGCCTGTAAAAATTCCATGATCGGCGTGTACAACAGTTTTCGTGCAGCCAGAAAAAGCACCAACGTGGATAACAGTTGGACCACAACAGTGGGCAGGGATGGGAATAACTGCCCCACGACATCAACATTGATCATTCCTATACTCCTTGATTGACAGTGGTAAAACCACTGAAGTAAATGGTTGAACCATTATGCAAAAACAAAGATCAGGATGAAGGCGATCAACATACCATAAATGGCAACGGTTTCGGTCAAGGCAATACCTAAGATCATGGTCTGTCGGATTTTTCCGGCAGCTTCCGGATTGCGGCCGACGGCCTCCACCGCCTTGCCGGCGGCAAATCCTTCACCGATACCGGTGAACATACCGGCACAAATGGCGATACCGGCACCGATTGCAACTAAACCACGTGCTAAATCCATAAATTATCCTCCTTCAATACGGTTGTTAGCTTATATTCAACTGGTTGGACCAGTATTAATCTTTCAATTCATCCGGGATCTCATTGCCGACAAAGACGACCGTCAATGTAATGAAGATCAAGGTTTGGATAAACCCGGCAAATACATCAAAATATGCATGCAACACTGGGGCAATGATGGGACCAAGGAAATTGAAATCCACGATCAATCCCGATACAAATCCAGTTGCTGAATAAACCAGACTCATCAAGATCCCACCGGCCAGTATATTGCCGAAAAGACGCAATGACATGCTTAAAAGGGATGAAAACTTTCCAAAGATATTCATGGGCAAAAACAGAAAGATCGGTTCGATAAAGCCATGCAGATACGCTTTGATCCCACCAAACTTGATACTGGCGATCTGCTGGGTGAGCCAGGTGATGAACGCCAATGTCAGTGTCACTGAAAAATTACTGGTGGGTGAAGGAATCGAAAAAAGACCCAATATATTGCATAAAAAGATGAAACTGCTGATGGCTAAAAGATAGGGGGTCATGATTTTGGCATATTTGTGGCCCATACTTTCAACAGCCATGGAATCAATGGCATTGACAAGCCAAAGAATGGGAGTCATCCATAAGGGAATCGTAGCCAATGGATCAGCCTTTTTGAATAATGATCCAACAAGGGCAAACAGGATGATCAACAGGATGGTGACACCAATGACCACCAATGCATCGATCTGAATTGAAATATTCATATCTCATCCTCCCTGTATTCGAATAAAAGGATCACCGGTTTGATCCATAAAAGACCAAGTGCCACGGTAAATGGATTGAACCATTGGGTAAATCGTAACGAAAGCAGAAATGGTAAAACCATAACAACAATGGATGTCATGGCGTAGAAGATCACACCGCCTTTGCTGTAGCGTGCGGTTTCAACCACAGCACTGCAATAGCGCACATTACGGGTGTAATTATACCAAGAAGCCAATAGTCCTATCAACATCCCAAGGCCAAGGGGGATGGATAAAACCAATAAAACAATGGTGATGATCGTACCGCTGCGCAGCCATATTTGATAAGTTCGAGGTTTCACGATGGTTCAATCATATCAAATCTGGAATCAAAACCCCATGCTTACAATGGTGTAAACCATACATATCATGAAAAAACCACCGTCTGTTTCTACAGACGGTGGTTGGTTCAACCATTA
>CALVCY010000148.1 GCA_944326175.1 uncultured Erysipelotrichaceae bacterium | reverse complement strand
TGGTCTACGTCTCCTGCAAGCCCACCAGCCTGCAGAGGGACCTGATCACCCTGCAGGAGCGGGGATATCGGGTGGAGCGGGTGTGCTGCGTGGACATGTTCCCGGGGACGGGGAATGTGGAGACGGTTGTTTTGCTTTCCAAGGGAGAAATCGACTCGAAGAAGGTGCGGGTGGAGTTCTCGCTGGAAGATATGGATATGTCCGGCTTCCAGAAGGGCGCGACTTATGAACAAATCAAGGCATATGTTTTAGAACATACCGGCTTGAAGGTATCTTCTCTGTATATCTCCCAGGTTAAGAAGAAATGTGGGCTGGGGGTTGGGCAGAACTATAATCTGTCAAAAAAGGAAAATGTTAAAGTACCGCAGTGCCCACCGGAAAAAGAAGCGGCGATTATGGAGGCATTGAAGTATTTTGGGATGATCTCTTTATGAAACAATTCATTTTTAGGCATTAGTTTAATACAGACACCGCCCATCGGTCAGACGAACGGGCGGTGTTTTTGACTTTTATTCAGTTTTTTGAGATGCGGTTAATTGAAAATTCATGGTTTCTTTTACAAACAATACGTAACTGGTGTGGAGACTTGATTTTATGGGAACTTAACTTGTATGACCAAATCATCATATCAAGCAAATCCTGCTGTGAAATAGATGCTCCTGATCCACCATCAAAAGATGTTGTGCCTGCCCCAAGAATTGGTACGCACACATCTTTTTCAGAATAATAATTCTCTAATTCCTTCCATAGTTTGTCTAAACACATAAGGTATTCGTCACGAGAAAAAAAGCGCCCCTTACCTTTTTCATCCAATTTTGCAAATGCCATCAACAGGTCATCACCATTAGGGATAATTGTCCCTGAATCATATCGTGTTTTGTGCTGATATTTTGACTTACTTCGTGCTGGCACAATATTAGCAGATTCAATCAGCTGCTGTATATTTATAGTCGAATGTGAGGCTAAGTACTGTCCACAAATAGATGTAGGATTTATATCTGCTGTTGAGCTACCCACTCGCGTTGTAAAACACTCATCGAAATTGATAACTCTCTTACAATGCCTCTTTTTGAGAATATTACCATATTCTATTCTGATTGAATAATTTTGTCCTTTGATCGTTGTCCACCATCGGAGATTTATAAAAGCCGCATATAACAACGCTGTTATAATCCAAGTAAACAAAAAACAGGTGAGACGAGAAATGATTATATTAACGTCTTGGGCAGTTAAATGTGAAAACAATTTGTATCGACCAAGAAAATCCTGAGATAGCCATCTATAGTTTTCAAAGAATGATTCGGGTACAAAAGTGAAAATACCTGTAGCAAAGGCAAATGCTAACGTTATACTTTTTCTGAAAAAATCGATCAAAAGCCAAGCACCTCTTTTATGTAGGAATAATCACCTACTTTTCTCCCATAATCATCATATTTCCAAAATGGCTTTGCATAATTTTCGTAACCATTCATATATGAGGGAAGCCAGTTCGTTTCTTTACGTGTTGAATTGTAGACAATAATGATAGTTTTTTTCTTCTTCTTAGCTTGTTCAAATTCATGGCGAAGATAGGAATATCCATTTATATTACCGACGTCGCCATCTTCGCTAGGTGTGAAAGTGCTGAAAATTTTACAGGTTTTAATACCATTTACATTTTGTTTATATGGCGTGCAGAAACATTGGCCTTGACCTTTAGTAGCACGTTCGCACCCACTTCCCGCCGTACGAGAGCCAGTCATATCACCAACAACAAAAAGTACAGCAGAAGAAGCGTTGATTTGACGATTAAATTCCGCTTTTAAATCACAGATACGGCAATCGCTGCCATTGGCTACGCTGCCAGATGACACCTTTGACATATCAATAAAATCGACTTTGTGGAGACTATCATTTCCCCATTTGTTTAATTCATTGACCACATCTTGATCTCCGTTCAAACGATCATAATCAGCACTGATATAAACCTGTTTGCGCATATTCTTTAATCTCCTTTCATGGTACTCTACCAAGTGAGTAGAAGCTGGTCGTCTACTTTTTTGCCTTTCATTTCTTTTCCGTTATTTTGTAGCCGATCAATCATCGATGTTCCACAATTCACAAGAAGTTTTCGTTCAAACAATCCGCTAGGCGGTGTTACTGAAATATCCGTTTTCTTTGAATCACGCAATCCGTTAATTGACAGTATTACTTTTGCACCGCGATCTTTGCATTCAGCAATCATTTCCCAAAGTGTATTGATATCAAAATCTTGAGCACCATATATGATGCTTTGTGAATGTGTGTACGGGGGATCACAGTACACGACATCACCTTCCTTGGGATGCCTCATGGATTCAGTATAACTCTCACAAGTGAACGATGCTTTTTGTAATAAACTATGCCATTGGGTAATACGCTTTTCAAATGCTTCCGGGCTAATTGGTTTATGTGGACCTCGTGGTGTGCTCATATATCCATCAGCTTTTCGAAATCGAATAACTCCTGAATAACAGGTTCTTGATAGTAAAACAAAATCATATGGGTTATGCTCTTTGTTAAAACGATCTCGAATTTCGTCATACTTCTTTATAGGGTCTTGGTAATATTCAGAAATTTCTTTCTTATAGTATTCGGATATAATTTTCGGACTTTCTTTGGTAATATTAAAAATATCAATCAGAAAGGGTAATATATCGCTCCCATAAGCGTGCTCAATGTGCGGAAAAAGCATCGTAGCATCAGCGTGGAGCAATTCTGCCATAACTGCACCACTACCTAAAAACGGTTCATAATAATTGTTAAAGCTAGAGGGCATATATGAGATAATCGTTTCTGCAAAACGTTGTTTATTACCTATCCATTTTAATAAAGCTGGTATCAAGATTTCAACTCCATCCCGTAACTTATAGTCTGTAGACCTATAGTCTACGATACAATTATAATGGACATCATAGGGAGGTGTCAAGCCGTGCAAAGTGATTTGTTATTTGCTTTCGGGCAAACCGTTCGTAGGCTTAGGCTATCAAAAGACATATCGCAGGAAAA
This sequence comes from uncultured Erysipelotrichaceae bacterium, assembly GCA_944326175.1. The sequence continues at coordinate 1,264 of CALVCY010000148.1, read as the reverse complement.
ATTTGCTGATATGTGCAGTTTGCACCGCACATACATTAGTGATGTAGAACTTGGGAAGCGGAATGTTTCTCTTGAAAATATTGACAAAATGGCAGAAGCACTCGATATGCGCATCTCCGATCTTTTCAAGGAGGTTGAAAGCGATGAAGGCATTTAATAATTTTAAAGATATGGATGCCTCTTTTTGGGCATTTGTAAAATTCGTGTCTGAAAACCTTGGCTATACAGAACGAGGAGAAGGGTTTGTCAAAAGGTATTCAATTGATACTATTAGGGCGTTGTGTGAAGAACACGGTATAAATGCATCAGAGGAAGTGATTGCTGGTACTGCTCAATATTCAAAAATGCGTGCCGATTTATTAAACAACTTTGCTCAAAAAATGCTTATGGATGCACAAGCAGCAAGTGAAGAATTCCGAAATTGGGAGTTGCTTCACCGGATAGGGAATTATTATTGCAAACTCCCTCTGAATAAGCAAAAAGGGGAAATGAAACAAATTGCCTTTTTTACAGCAATTATCAATATTATTGCAGAGAAAACTATAAGAGAAATTACAGGCAATAGTTACTCCTTGGGCTTTGATGATGATCCCCGTAGCCTAGCATATATTTTGGATGATGATAATAGAATAATCGGTGCTTCATCGAGACGTTTTGACGGTGCATATCCTAACATTGAAAACCCTAAATTGGTTTGGGAGATTAAAGAATACTATTATGCAACAACATTTGGAAGTAGGGTTGCTGATGGTGTCTATGAAACTCAATTAGATGGTTTTGAATTCAAAGAATTGTATGAAAGAACTGGTAAAAAAGTATATCATGTACTATTTATTGACGCTTATAGAACATGGTGGATTCAGGGAAAGTCATATCTTTGCCGTTTGGTTGATGCAATGAATTCTGGTGTTGTTGATGAGGTTATTGTTGGGCGAGAGGTGCTTACCCGTTGGCCTGAACTTTTGCATTCAATTATGGAAAAATAATAAGTGTAAGTAGTGGTGCAAATGTTCGCAAATTTGCTACATAAAACGCAAAATGTCAGATATGAAAATCGGAGCAAGCCGGAACCGGTCTGATTCGCAGACAACGAAGACGAGGGGTATCCAAAGGGGAGTATCACCTTGGCTCTGGGTTTCCAATAGGGTCGAGCAGCATCCCTGTTGGCAAGGGGATTCCAAAGGGGAACGGCGTTCTCCTTTGTCTGGGGTGTTCAGAGGGGATAGAGTTCCCCTTTGACCGGAAGAATCCAAAGAAACCGGCG
>CALVCY010000147.1 GCA_944326175.1 uncultured Erysipelotrichaceae bacterium | reverse complement strand
TTTCGATGGGCATGGCATTGCGGCCGGAATTGGAGGTGATGATCATGATATCGCCCTTTTGGATCTTATAGGCGTCATAGATCACATCGGATACGCCACAGGTTTTTTCCATGGCGCCGGCACGCTGCGCACCAAAAGAAGTCAGGGTATCTGGATCCAAAATGGCATTGACATTGCCCAAGCCGCCGGCTCGTGCAAACAATTCGATGCCGATCATATGGGAGTGACCGGTGCCAAAGGTATGGATCAGATGATCGGTCTCAATGGCTTCGACGAAACGATCGGCTAGTGTTTTCAACGCGGCTTCGTTTTTGACTTCAGCGACTTTTAACAAGTCGATGATCTTTTCTGAGAATGCAAAACTCATGATTACGCTCTTCCTTTATATGATTCGATCAATGCCTGATCATGGTCAGGCTCACCGGTCAATACCGGTAATGGATAATTGGCTTGTTGCAGATTTTCAATGATCTTGGCCGCCATGGATTGGGCAATGGCATTGTTGCAGATACTGGAGACTGAACATACCTTGGCCACACCATCGGTTGGTAATAATGCATCGCCATGAGGACCACAGTTATCAATGACCACATCACCGAATTCATACAGTTTTTTACCACTGGGGTGACGGGATGCTTCGGCATTGGTGTGGTTCATACAGGTGCAGATGATCACTTTATGACCATTGGTTTTGGCCAGGTTGGCGATATCGATGACCACACCATTGATCCCACTGTTACTGATCACGATAAAGACATCCTGTGGTTTGATATCATACAGGTTGTACAAACGATCGGCGACATCGGCACGGCGTTCAAAGACATTGGTCTTATCTTTGAATTCGGCCAGTGTCACGGCACCGGATTTGACAAAGTCATTGGTTTCCATGATGTGGATCGGAACCAAGGAGCCGACACGATTTTTGATATCGATACCTAATCCAACGGAATGACCGCTTCCAAAGACATGGACGACGCCGCCCTGTTGGATGGAATCACTGATCAATTGTGCAGCAGCGTCGATATTGGCGCTTTCTTTTTCATATAACGTGTCCAACAAATCGAAAATAGCTTGTTTGAACACACCAGCATTGACTTCCATCAGCGTACTCTCCCTTCATATGGATCCGTTAAGGAATCATTGTGTTTATCAGCACCTTTGATATTGGCAGAAAGCAATACCGGGGCTTCTTTACCTAAGCTACGATAATAAGCATATCCTTCCGCCGTGATCATCTGAGCCATCACATTACCGATGGTCGAACCATATTGACCGATCGGTGTATCACCCAAATGCAGGGCAACATCTGGATCTTCTGCACAAAGATCGAGCATCAGATCGCAATAATTGCCCAATTTGTCGTCCAAACAGCCACTTAAGCGTTCATAAGTTTTCTTATTGACGACACCCACGAGTTTGTGGCCATGAGCTTTGACCTTTTTGGCAAATGCCGTGACCAGTGGTTCGACTCCTTTTTCGCTCACGATGACGTAACAATCACGGGGATCGAGTTTATATAGATCCAGCAGCTTGTCCAAATATGCATCGGATCCAAGCACTTCCCCATTATCGATCACAGTACCATCGCAGACGCCATTGAGTACGAGATCGACCAATTTGATACCGTGGAACGGTGCAAGTCCTCCGGCACGGAAGTTGAGTTCATTGACGAATTCTTCGCCATGGTTGATACCAAACAACTGGACGACGCCGCCATTTAAGGCCGTATCCGCAAAGAGTTTGGCAATGGCTTTAATCGTATCCAATTGGGTATCATAGGCATGTTCGATGTGTGATTTCAACCCATCGAAATACTGTTTCTTAATATCCATGAAACGTATAAATCCTCCTGCATCCATTCTAAACTTATTGGATCAAAATGAAAGCGTTTTAGATAACATTTCACCAATGGTTCAACCATGAAAAAAAGGCGGATATTCATCCGCCATAGACACAATCATATAAATATTGTGCATATCCGATCTGCCCATCAGCGTTCAAATGGGTATTGTCATCATAAAACCATTCCGGATGGTCATAACCGATCGACGGCCAGTCAATTACCACTAGCGATGGATTATCGTATTGCAACTGATAGACTTTCTCCACTACATCCGCTTGGTAGGGTATCGCATCTCCATAGGGTAATACCCAATATACTGTATGGGAATCTAACCCGATCAGGTCCAAGATCTCTTGACCGACTTCTTTACGGAAGGTACCGTTAGCACCCAATGCAATGATCACCTTTTCACCCAAAAGATTGGAAGATTTCAAATCCTCGATGATCTCATCGGCATCCCACACCTGTCTGGATGTGGCGGCATCGATATAAATGGATGGAAATATTTCCTGTAATTTCGCTGCGGTGCCTAACATCACCGAATCACCGATCGCAGTGACTGCAGGGGGTTGGTTATCGTTTGGTGTTGGGGTGCTTTCAATGGTTGACACAGGGGTTTCAAGGGGGATCGTGGTTTGAGGAACATCGGATGGTGTCGACTCATTCGAATCGACCAATTTGTCATGCTGTTGTTCCAACATTTCCGCATTTTGTGCCAATTCTTCCTGCAATTGCTGTTGGTCTTCACTCAACCTTGAAGTCGGTGATGTGACAATGATCAGCAACGCGATCGCGATCAATCCGATATTGATCGAAAGGAAAATGGATTTGGAATCGAATTTCATGATCGTCTTCCTTCCTGGATATATGAAGTGATGAGCGTTTCAAACTGCTTGACCCATAAAGTAACACCGATCATCAGCACGATCGAAATCAAAATGGTGGTCATGGTCGTTTCACCCATGGTCACATTGACCAGATAAATGATCGGATAATAGACCAAATACAAAATATAACTGTGGGTATTGAGCCAGTTTAGAATCGGATTATCCAACCATAGTCCAAAGACATAACGTTTGTTGGAAGCGATAAAGACCAATAATACGAAAACTAGCGCACTTACTGGCAAGAAAAGATAATACGTGAGCGACCAAGTACTACTGACGAATAACACGCCACACAGGATCAGCACCAAAAACAAAACAAACGCTACCATGATCTGGATCGGATCTTCCAATATCGGAGCACGGTGATAGATATACCGATAACCGACAAATGCACCGATACATAACGCATAAAACCGTGTATCCGTTCCATAATAAACACGGGATGGATCCTGCAATGGGGAATAGAAAACCATGGATGCAACGATGGAGATGATCGCGATCAACAAAAAGATCAATTCACCACGGAATCCTTTTCGTCGGATCAGATCCGCCAGATAAAATAACAGTGGCCAAATCAAATAAAATTGCATCTCGATGGCTAAATACCACAAATGAACAAATGGGGAACTGGATGCAATATCCGTGAAATAACTGCTGCTTTCTGCGATCTGCCACCAATTGTTGAATCCACCCAATATACTGACCACTTCGATTCCGACACCACGTAGTGCCTGTGGTGCCAGTAATTTACATGCGATCACTGTGATCGATACGACCAATATCAACGCTGGAAAAATCCGAAGAAAGCGTTGTTTATAAAAATCAAGAATACTGAATCGATTGTCTTTGAGGCGACGACAAGAGGAAATCACAGTCAAAAAACCGGAGAGCACGAAAAACAAGTTGACCCCAAGAAAGCCGCCTGGAAAAACCGAAGGGAACAAATGATAACCGATCACCAGCAAGATGGCCAGACCACGCAATCCATTGACCCCTTGGATCCAATTTGTATGAATGACTGGTTTGGATTTGGACCTGACGCCAATAGACTTATTATTCATAAATCCAAATGATTCTACCATGTCAGTCGAACTTCGTTAATTATCCATCATCTCATTTCCATAATCTTTCACAAATAAAAACCATTGTCTGTTTCAACAATGGTTTAGATTTTTAATTTTTGGAAAATGGATTCTTCCATTTCCATTTCTTTTCGCGACCTTCTTTGATCCGCACTTGTTCAGCCGATTTATCCGGGATCGTTCGGTTCAGCAGTTTGACCGCTTCCCCGCAACGGTAAGTATCCACAAGAAAACTATTTTGGTTGTTCAATTTAAAATAGATCGCGTATTTTTTGACGATATTGACGCTCCATTCATGGATATCGTCAAAATCTAGAAAAAACGCATGGTCATGCTGATCCGGATGGTAACACAATACGCCCCCTTCATACACTTCCATTACGGTATAATCCTGCAATAATTTAAACACCGCAATGGCCAGCAATAAAAGAAATGCACCCAACAGCATGGCGATCCAATTGAGCGTTACCAATAGCACCACACCCACGATCGCCACAATGATCACCGGTGTTTTCGGCTTATACCCGACGCTTCCCAGCAATGCACCTTTCGTGGCTACTTCCGCTCGTGGTGCGTAATACATCGCCTCGTCTGAACTGCCCATCGTATTACTCATGGGTAACTCCATGATCCGTGAAAGAAAACAACTGCGTGACGCAGTTGTTTTTGCTTTCTACAGCAGTCCTTCCTTTTTGCAGGCTTCCACGACATCAACGGCTTCATTTGCCGGAGTGATGCGGGAATACAGGCCACCGAAATGATCGGCCAATTTCTTATAGATCTGCGCATCTTCTTTGGTAGCCGCGATC
>CALVCY010000146.1 GCA_944326175.1 uncultured Erysipelotrichaceae bacterium | reverse complement strand
ACCGTGTATCTTATCTTAGACACACGGTTTTTTTCATGGATTACTTCACTTCAGCACGATATTGCTGCATTTCTTTTTCGTTTCCGTAAATGAAATGTCCGGGTTTGATTTCTTCCCAGAATGGTTTGTCCACGCTGTAATCATGGATGGACATATCATACGGATGCACGACTTTCTGCTTTTCCAGTGCCGGATCGGGGATCGGAACAGATGAAAGCAACGATTTGGTATACGGATGCAACGGGTTGAGGAACAACTCTTCGGCTTCCGCTAATTCGACAATATGTCCCAGATGAATGACCGCGATCCGATCGGAAATGAAACGGACGACGGAAAGATCGTGCGCAATGAATAATACTGTCAGATTGCGCTCTTTCTGAAATTGCTTGAGCAGATTGAGCACCTGCGCACGAATGGATACATCCAGTGCACTGATCGGCTCATCGGCAATCAATAAACGTGGTTCCATGATCATCGCACGGGCGATACCGACACGCTGACGCTGGCCTCCGGAAAATTCATGCGGATAACGGCTTTTATGTTCTGGCAGCAGACCGACACTTTGCAACGCTGCATCGACTTTGGCTTCACGATCGGCTTCATCTTTATACAGATGGAAGTTGTACAGTCCTTCGGAAACACAATAATCGATCGTGGCACGTTCGTTCAAGCTGGCAGCGGGATCTTGGAAGATCATTTGGATGTTTCTTACGACCATCTTGTCCACTTCTTTGGTGGTTTTACCAGAAATCTTGGTGCCATCGAAATACACTTCACCGTTGGTGATCGGATTCAATTTGATGATGGCTCGACCAATGGTGGTTTTACCAGAGCCGGATTCACCGACCAAAGAGAAGGTTTCACCTTCATAGATATCGAAGTTGACATCATTGACGGCAGTAAAGGAGCGGCGACCATTTTTAAACATGACTTCCAGATCCTTGACTTCCAGGATTTTCTTGCGTTCAGTCATGGCTGACCTCCTTTCCGTACAGTTTATTCATGCGCGCATGCAGGTTCTGAATACCGATTGGTGGTTCAACTTTTGGTGCCCGTGGATCCAATAACCATGTTTTGGCCCAATGAGTATCCGTGACATTGAAAATCGGAGGTTCTTCTTCAAAATCGATTTGCATCGCATAAGGATTTCTTACGGCAAACGCATCGCCTTTGACTTCTTCGAACAAGGATGGCGGCGTACCGGCAATGGCAAATAATTCATGGCCTTTTTCACCCAATTGCGGCAAGGAATTCAACAAGCCCCAGGTATAAGGATGTTTGGGTTCATAGAATACTTCTTCGACTTTGCCGTATTCGATGATCTGGCCGGCATACATGACGGCCACATCATCGGCGACATTGGCCACAACACCCAAATCGTGGGTAATGTAAATCGTGGTGAAACCATAATCTTTTGACAAGTCTTTGATCAATTGAATGATCTGTGCCTGAATGGTGACATCCAATGCAGTGGTGGGTTCATCGCATATCAAGATCTTTGGATGACATGCCAAGGCAATGGCGATAACGATACGCTGCCGCATTCCGCCGGAATACATGAATGGATATTCATCATACCGTTTTTCCGGATCAGGAATACCAACACGTTTCATCAGTTCGATCGCTTCTTTTTTAGCTTCGGATTTCGATTTGCCTTCATGTTTGATGATGACTTCACTGATTTGATAACCGATCGTACGTACTGGGTCCAAAGAGCTCATCGGATCTTGGAAGACTGTAGCGATTTTCTTACCACGGATAGCCGCCCAATCCTTGTCTGTCTTGAATTTGGCCAGGTCCTGTCCTTCAAACCAAATTTCACCCTGTGGGATCGATCCATTGATTTCCAGCATACCGGTAAATGTTTTGGTAAAAACACTTTTCCCAGAACCGGATTCGCCAACGATTGCAACAGTACGGCCTTCCTCAAAATCAAGTGAGATATTGCGGATCGCCGTCAAAACTCGATCACGGACTTTAAATTTAACGACCAGGTTTTTAACCGAAAGCAACGGTGTTTTGTTCGTATTTTCCATAATATTTCGTCAAAAACCTCCTTTGCTTAGTTCATGTGCGTCTTCGGATCAGACGCATCGGCCAAAGTCTGACCAACAATGTAGAATGAAACGGAAATCGCTGCCGCAACAATCAATGGCAACCAGAACAGATATGGTGCACTCATCATATACGGAGAATATGTCTGGATCATCTGACCAAGAGAAGCCACATCTTTGCCCAAACCGACACCTAAATAACTCAAGAACACCTCATAGGAAATATAGTTTGGGATATCGCGCGCTACACTGGTCACGATTACGCTGACAAGATAGGGCATGATATTGTGAGTCACGATTTTTGTGACTGGTGTTCCCAGGCAACGTGAAGCCAGGTTGTATTCACGATCTCGGATGATCATGACCTGTACACGAATGAAGTACGCCACAGAAATCCAGGAAGTGACGCTCATGGCAAAAATCAATTGCCAAACACCACCACCCAGTGCATAAGAGAGCACCATGACAATCAACGTGAACGGAACATTCGCCACTACGTTATACACTTCAATCATGATGACATCCAATTTTTTAGAATATCCCCAGAACATACCGACAATCACACCAATCACAGTTGAAATGAGTGTGGCCATTGCAGCAATGAACAAGGAATTACGGGTACCAGCCCAAACGGCGTCAAACAGATTCTTACCAACGTTATCGGTACCAAACGGATATTCCAAACAGGGCCAGATATAATGCATGGAACGATCATTGATGAATCCGGGATCCATTGGATCGTACCCGCTGATCATGGGATGCACGATCGACATGATCACAATAAACAGCACAACCAGCAGCATAATAATTGCTACCTTGCTGGAGAAGAACTGACGGAATACACTCTTCCAGTAACTGTATTGCGGTGCCGCAATATGTTCACTGGCATCTTCTTGCATCTTTACGAAAGTAAACTTATTTTCACTCATCGTGTATCTCCTTTCGCCGTCAGCTGAATTCGTGGATCAACCACCGTCATCAGTAAGTCCCCGACTAAAACAGCCAATATTGACAATGATGCAAAAATAAACGTCAATGTCAGTACCATATTGTTGTTGGCAACTTTGATCGAATCTGGCAGCATTTTGCCCATACCAGGGATTGAGAAAATACTTTCGGTAATGACTGAACCACTCAGACAAGCCACTACAGAACTTGGAATTCCGTTGACAATCGGAATGATCGCATTTTTGAGAATGTGACGATTGAAAATTTCTGACTGGCTCAGACCCTTGGACTTCGCAAATTTGACATAGTCGGCGTTGGTCTGATCTACCATATAACGACGTACCCACGTCATCAAGGACGCCGTGTTCAGCAATGCCAGGATAATGACCGGCAAAACATAGGAACGAATATCTCCAAAACCATATTGAGGGAATTTATCTGGAGCGCCAAACATATTACCAATCTGCTTGACCAAGAAAATAAAAGCCAAAGATGGTAATGCAATTAAGAAATTAATATAGACAATACCGATTTTGTCGACCAGTTTGCCTTTTTTTCGTGCCATCTGAATACCTGCTGGGACGGCAATCAGATAAGCGATAATCAATGACATCAAACCAAACATCAATGATGTGGATGCCATGGATGGATCTTTGTAATTTAACGCACAATCGGCATAATTGGTATCAAATTTGGTCGTATCAAGATGATCTAATGTACTGGTCATCTTGTATTTGCAGGCATTCAGATTCACACTGGACGGTTGAGTAACACCCGTCGGGAATGTCGTGTCTGTTTGCTGCGGCGTTCCCTGACCTTGCATTATTACCGTCATGGTCGCCACACCTTGATTGGTCGGGAATGAATTACCGAAATTCAATTCAATAATATTTTGATGAATGAACGGGAATGATCCATCGATATAGATTTGCGTTTCAGCCAGACAACCACTGCATTTGATTGCCGGCAGTCCTTCATAGGTCGTATCAAAATAGTATTTCCGTTCCAGATCCGGATTATTCGGATCATTGATATACCATGGATTATCAATACGGATGAATGTGGTCAGGAAATTCCATACCAGTTCAACCATCGTATAATCTCTGGAAGCAAACGGATAACCGTTGCTTAGATATTGAATCGTGTACCCATCTGCTATGTATTGATCAATCACAGCATTTTGGGCTTCACTGTCAACCGTCATGCACGCCGTCATATCGCTGGCACCCGAATTGACACACATGTCATTCAACGACTGATAATCAAGATACCCCAATTCCTCCCAACGTGTGTACTGATAGGTGATTTTGGCATCTCCCTGCATTTTTTTGAACGCAGCGTCCTGTTCGAATATCTTATTACGTGAAACCATCTTGAATAAAAGCAGCATCACGATAATGACAACCAAGATAATCGAAAGAACGGATTTCAGAAGTCGAGTCAGCACATATTTCTTCATGTATCTCTTCCTTCCTAATGACAATAATTAGGTTGTAAACCTTTTGCAAAGCCTACAACCTAATTAGACTATTCCAAAGTAACTAACCGAATATCGGACTATTCACCCTTGACTTCGGCACGACGTGCTTCGTAGTCGGCAGCAGTGATGATACCATCGCTGACTAATTGCAGACCTTTCCACTTATATTCGCCGATACCAGTCTGTCCATCCTGTTTGGTGAACGGGATGAAACGACGTACCCATTGTGTACGGCTATTTTGCTGTACTGGGATATAGAGCGCGTGGGCGACGCAATATGCATCTGCTTTTGCAAACGCTTCGTAACGAGCATCCATGTCATCGGTGATCGCATCAGCTGTACGATACAGTTCTTCGTATTCATAGAAGCCCAGTTCTTCCTTAACGGCAGCATCCGGATCATCTTCTTGTGCCAATGCATTGAAACCAAAACTGGTCATCAGATAACCGGTTGTCGGTGAAACGACATCAACAAAGGACTTCGGATCGGCGTAGTCCGGGGACCAGCCGGCGAAAGTATTGATGTCATAGTCACTGTCTTCCGGACCACCTTGATAATAGCAGTGAGCATAGATTTCATCCTGGGTCATCATGACGACATTGATCAGGATGTTACCATCCGTATTTTCTTCAATGGACTGCTTCAAAGAATTGGCCTGGTTGACCAAGCGCTGATTATTTTCCATGGTCGGCATATCCAGTGTGACCGGGAATGTGATGCCATCCGCTTCAGCTGCAGCAATGTATTCCAATGCTTCCTCTTTGCTGAAGAATGCATCCTGACCATCTGCCAGGGAGCGAGTATCACCGGTCATTTCTGCATAAGCAGCTTCGACCAATGCACCATAGCTCTGTCCGTCTTCACTGTAAACAACTTCCGGATAGTTGTTGATATTGCGCAATGTTTCTGTTGCAACTTCAACGGGTGCAGAAACTGCAAGGTAACTGACTTTATCGAAAGCAGCACGCAATGCTTTACGGAAGTTTTCATTACGAATCGCTGCCTGAGTATTTGCTTTCTCTTCGTCTGTAGTATGAGCTGTGAATTCATAGCTTAAACGGTTGAAGTTCAGCTGAATACCAAACACAGAAGCGTTCGGTTCGCTCGGTACGATAAATCCGGCATACTTGTCAACATAAGACTGATAATCAGCCCAACTGGTTTCCAAATAAGCGGCAGGATAAGTTCCAGCTTCAAATGCATTGATCTTGCTGTATGGATCGCTGCCATCATCAAAGATCTGAGTGATGGTTTCCAGATAGACATGATCAGCATCCCAATAAGATGGGTTTTTGGTCATGACAATGCTGGACTTGAAGTCATAGCTTTGCAGGATATAGGCACCATTGTAAAGAATGGAGTCTGGCTGACCGGCAGCACCGAAGGTGCATTCTTCGATCACCGGATTACCCAATGCACAACCAGTACCTCTGGATTCCAAGAATGTACGGTTGATCGGATACAGAATGGTATAGTTAGCCATCGACGCAAAATACGGCGTACTGGCTTCCAAGGTATATTCAAGGGTCAGATCATCAATCGCCTTGACACCAACTTCGTCAAAACTGACTTCGCCAGCCAGGTATTCATTGTAGTTTTTAACTACGCCCTGTAACAACCAGCTGGTTCCGCTATTGAAATCGGCAGCATGTTGCATACCGGTAACCCAGTCCTGAGCAGTCACCTGTTCATAAACTTCACCGGTATTGGTGACCCAATAAACATCCGGACGGATGTTGAATGTCCATACTGTGGAATCTTCGTTGGATGTCCAATCGGTTGCCAAAGACGGTACGATGTTTCCAGCAGCATCGTTTTCCACCAGACCATCAACAAAGTTGACATTCTGACGGTGATCTTCAGCCAACGCAGAAGTGACGTAGTCCATTGTTGCGACGTCAGTCGTGTAATAGTACGTCATCTCGGTCGGACCGGTGTAATCTGCAACACTGGTTGCAATGGTATACGTCGCTGCGGTACCGCCACTGCCCCAGCCAGTTGTGCCTTCGGTCGTCGGGGTGTCAGTTCCGGTCGCCGCCGTCGTAGACGGGGTTGTCGTGTTTCCAGAACATGCAGCCAGGGATACCAGCATCAGCCCAGCCAAAGAGCTTGAAACTAATTTCTTCATAATTCCCTCCCTAGTTTCTGCAATCAAATTGCATGTGAACATTTTCGAACAATTGATATCTGAATGCAATTAAAAAGAGTTACAAATTATCTTGATTATGAAAATATTTTCAAGAAGTATTTACAATTTCTTTTCGTTATTGACATATGTTCATCATAAAGAAACAGCGTGCTGGGGATACGCCAGCACGCTGTGTTGAATGATTCGATCAATCGAACACATGATCAAAGGGGATATGCCATTGCGTGGCATTGGATTTTTTGACCCATACAATTAAGCCGACATCCACAAAAATCAATACCGCATAGACCAAAACTAATCCAGCAGTAGCGGAAAGACCTAACGCAGTCAATACATTGGTGGAGTATAGTCCAGCCATAAAATCGACTCCGAAGTGAGCCAACATGGCAATACCAAACAAACCCCATGCTTTTTTATAAACCGCTGTAAAAACGATCACACTAAGGGCGATATGTAAACCAAACGCTAAGATACGCTCCAGTAGCGAAAGAAAATACATTGATACCGGTGTGGCGGCCATTGCAGCAATGGATGCACTCAATTCCGGTGTCATTTCGCTCGTACCCATGATGCTGGCTAAATCATTATTTGCAATAGCTTGAAGGATCATGGCATTGCTAAACATGTTCAATGCACCGATGATCAACATTTCCATGCCACCATGACCAAACCCATACATCAAGGCGTCAGCGATGGAATTGAATCGTTTGCCAATAAATTTGAAGATTAGAAAACGGGTCCCTTCTTCAAATATCGCTGCCATTAGGCCGCCATAGGCGGCATAGAGCACACCATTGCTCAAAATGGTCGAACCAAAAGGTGAAGAAAGGATCAAAGAGTGAGCAAAACTTTCCACAACAAATACGGCTAAAAAGAATGCACACATACCGATGATGGCATTACCGACGAATCCATGGTATTTAAATTTGAAATATGCAATGGATGCGAGCGGAATCAACGCCATCAATGCTGCAACGACATAGACAGCCGTAACAATAGACGATGAAATGGTAATATCCATAAAATCAATACTCCTTAAGAATGAATCCCGTTGATCGAATGCGATCAACGGGATTCATCTTATCATAAATGGATGGAGTTACTCCCATGATTCAATCGTTGAATCGAGTACCGGATTCTTCTTTTTTCGCCTGCTCGATCAATTCACATTTACTTTGCCATTGATCCATCAGATGGGCGATTTCATTATGCTTGTCATCGATGGTTGCATCCAATTGGGCCATTTTGGAAGAATCCTGGTAATATTCCGGTTCAAACCGCAGTTCTCGCAATGTTTCCAGTTCCCCTTCTTTTTCATCGATCAATGCTTCCAGTTTTTTCACTTCACGCTGGACATTGATCAAAATGATGCGTGGTTTGACCACTTCTTCTTTGGATGATTCTAACTCGCCTGGATTTTCCTTCTCTTTTTTACCCTTGTCTTTTTCCCCAACATCGAACCGTTGGACGATTTCGACTTTACCATCCTTGATGGATGCAATGTCCGTGGCGATCTTTTCAATAAAATAACGATCATGGGACACGAATAAAATGGTGCCATCATAATCCATCAACGCATCTTCAAGAGTTTCTTTTCCTAAAATATCTAAATGATTGGTTGGTTCATCCAAAACCAGGAAATTGGCTTTTTTCAATAACAGTTTGGCAAGCGCCAGACGCACTTTTTCTCCACCGGAACATTGATCGACCACTTTGAATACTTCATCCGCGGTAAATAAGAATTGACCTAAAACCGTACGGATATCGGTTTGACCCATTTGTGGATAATCGTCCCACAATTCATCGAGAACGGTTTTCCCACTATTCAGTTGGGCGAGTTGTTGGTCAAAATAGCCGATATCGATTTGATGGCCTAACAAAAATGCACCGGAAAGTGGTTTGACCATCCCCACCAGTGTTTTTAAAAAGGTGGATTTACCACATCCATTTTCACCGATCAATGCGATCCGTTGTCCTTTGCGGATATTGTAGGACCAGCTAAACAAGGGATGATCATAACCAACTGTCAAATCATCAAATTCCACTACGCTTTTGCCGCCATTTCGTGCGCATTGAAAATGGGCAGTGAAACTTTGGGTGTCGGCTTTTTGCGGATCATCGATTTTGTCCATGCGTTCAAGGTATTTGATCTTGGATTGGGCAAATGCCGCTTTACTGGCTTTGTAACGGAATTTTTCGATCAGCGCTTCCATGCGCTGGATCTCTTTTTGTTGGTTGCGGTATCGTTTGCTCTGCAATTCATAATTTTTCTTTTTTTGTTCCACGAAACTGGAATAATTGCCCTTATACGCGCTGATATGTCCATATTCGATTTCATAAACCATATCCACGATGCGATCCAGAAACATCCGGTCGTGACTGACCAAAAGGATCGCTTTTTCGTACTTTTTCAAATATCCTTCCAACCATTGGATCGTCGGCAGATCCAAATGATTGGTCGGTTCATCCAATATCAGGATATCTGGTTTGCTCAACAACAGTTTCGCAAAAGCAATCCGGGTGCGCTCTCCACCGCTAAACGATGCAATCGAACGATCCAGATCATCTTCGTTGATCCCAAATTGGGTCAATACAGTCATCATCTCGCTGTGGATGGTATAACCACCCATCTGTTCGTATTCGTGTTCGATACGTACATAATGCGCCATCGCAACATCCGAACTATCGATAGCTAATCGTTCTTGCGCTTTTTCCAGTTCATTTGCTTTTGCATAAACCGGCGCAAAGACTTCATCCATGATTTGACGTATCGTTTGGTTTTCATCTTTGAAACTGACCTGACTCAACAAACCGATCCTTAGATTTTTCGCTTTATGGATCTCACCGCTATCCAGCGTCTCCTGATCGCTGATACAACGGATCAAAGTGGTTTTCCCACACCCGTTTCGACCCACAAGTGCGATCTTTTCACCCGCTTGAATGGTCAATGAGACGTGTTCAAACACCAGTTGCGAACCATAGCTTTTGGTTGCGTTGGAAACATTGAGTATCATAAATGTTTTTCATCCTTGTCCAATCGGATATCTGCCGTATGTTTGGCAAAGCGTTTGTCTTCAGGTGGCAAATCGGGCCAACTGGGTGCAATGGCAATATCAAGATATTCTTTGGGATGTGCAGCGATCGGTAAATAGGTATCTTCAAAGGGAACATATTGCACCGGATAGATGTCATCATAGCGAAATACGAATGGTTTCAATGGTGATTTGAACAACCATGTCAGATCAAATCCGATGTAATCGGAACCACTGTTCGCTTTCCCATACGCTCTGGCATGATGCATGAACAACTGTTTGGCCCATTTAAAGTTGATTTTGGTCAGATCACCGATCTCGATGATCGGAGACAATGCATACATAGGAAGGCGATTAAGAAAATCGATCATTTTGTTTGGATTGATGTAATCGTAAACAAAGACATCGATGAACAGACCATCGCATTCCTGGATCAAATTCGGTAACAATGTATTGACTTCTTTGATGTAAGTTCCTTTTTTGCGGATCTTCATCCCGGGGATCATCACGTTATAGCGGCTGTCTAGATCAAAACAATGGATGGCATAACCATCCAACTCCTTGATCGCCAATGGAATGAAACGTTGAAAATCATCGCGCATCATGGCAATGTCAGCATCATCATCCCATGGAATGAACCCACCATGGCGTACTGCACCTAATGCACTTCCCCCATTGAGAAAATAGGGAATATCATGGCGTTTACATAAAGCGTCGATATCCTTGAGCATGGCTAAAAGTACCTGATGGACATCATCGACGGTAATGGTCGAACCATCCGCATTTGTTTTGATCACATAGTCTTTAGCAGTCTTTTCCATTGCCGTTGCTCCTTATCAATATGAATAATGGTTGAACCATTTGGCTCAACCATTATATCAATGTTTCTAAAATTTCAAATTCCGTGGTGTACGGGCAAACGGGATCACATCTCGAATGTTTTCCATTCCCGTGATATACATCAAAAACCGTTCAAATCCCAGTCCGAATCCGGCATGTTTGCATCCGCCATATCGTCTTAGATCCAAGTACCACTGTAAACCGCTTGGATCCATATGCCGCTCATCCATGATCTTTTCCAGCACATCCAGCCGTTCTTCACGTTGACTGCCACCAACCAGTTCGCCCACACCCGGGACCAACAAATCGCAGGCAGCCACAGTCTTGCCATCATCATTGATCCGCATGTAGAACGCTTTCATCTCTTTGGGATAATCGATCAGAAATACAGGTCCATGTACGACTTGTTCACACAAATAGCGTTCATGTTCGGTCGCTAGATCCATGCCCCAGTAAATATCGCCATTTTCGAATTTGACTGGTGCCTTTTTCAATTCTTCGATCGCTTCGGTATAGGGCATACGCTTGAAGTCCGTGGTTTTGACATGTTCCAGTCGCTCCATCAGGCTTTTATCGACGAAGTTATTGAAAAATTCCAATTCCAGCGGACAGTTATCCTGCACATATTGGATGCAATACTGCACCATATCCTGGATCAGATCCATATCATCTTCCAAATCAGCAAAAGCGATTTCCGGCTCGATCATCCAAAATTCGTTAGCATGTGTGGTGGTATTGCTGTTTTCCGCTCTGAATGTCGGCCCAAACGTATACACATCACGGAATGCCAATGCAAACGCTTCTGCATGCAATTGACCGGAAACCGTCAAGGAAGCGTGTTTACCAAAAAAATCTTGGTCGTACTGTCCATCTTCTCTTGTAGTAACCGTAAATACTTCCCCTGCCCCTTCGGCATCATTACCGGTAATGATGGGGGTATGCACATAAATGAATCCTTGGTTTTGGAAGAATTCGTGGATGGCCATTGCTAGTGCGGAGCGAACACGAAAAACCGCCTGGAACGTATTGGCACGTGGACGCAGGTGGGCGATCTCACGCAGATATTCAAAACTGTGCCGTTTCTTTTGAAGCGGGTAACTACTGTCGCATTCCCCTTCGATCGTCACTTCCGTCAACTGCAATTCAAACGGTTGCTTGTTATCCGGCGTCAAAACGAATTTACCCGTTACTGTCAACGCAGTACCCGTCAATAATTTACTGATGGCTTTCAGATTGGATAATTTGCCATCATACACACATTGCACATTGCGAAAATATGTGCCGTCATTGAGTTCGATAAAGCCAAACGTTCCATTGAAACGGTTGGTCCTCACCCAGCCTTGCAGGCTGACATATTCCAATGAATCAGCTAATGGAGTGCCCAGGGCATCGTAGCATTCCCTGGCAGTCATATACTCTAACATAGTTATACTGCTACCTTTCTAGTGGTTGAAACCAATACATCATTGGTTGAACCATTATATTACTTCAATGAATTCACCGACAAGACGATTTCCTGGATACTGGATACTACATCCACATTTTTGACGGAAACGTTATTCGGAGTCGTGAAATGTTCTTGGGTGAAATTGACGATGCCACGGATGCCATTATCGATCAATTCATCCACCGTTTTTTGGATGTTTTGGGTAATGCAAAGAATCGCGATGCGACAGCCCTGAGGCATCTTGGTTTTCAACTGATCCATCCCATACACCGGTATGGCCACATTATGGATCGCATTGGGATTGATATCAAACGCACAGACGATCTCGCCGACCACATTGTTCCACTTGTTGTAATTGAGCAATGCATGGCCTAGATTACCGCAACCGATCAAAATGATCTTTTCATTGTAATTGACACCCAGTTCCTCACTGAAAATGCTGATCAGCCGTTCCACGTCATACCCGTATCCTTGTTTGCCTAAAGAGCCGATCAAGGAAAAATCACGCCGGATGGTCGTCGGTGCGATGCCGACGATCTCAGAAAGCTCGCTGCTCATGATCTTGGACACTTGTTCCTTCTGCAATCGTCTTAACGCTTTCAAATAAATGGGATAACGCTGGATCGTAGCTTTTGGAATGCTGTAATTCTGTTTCATGAAAGTTCTCCTTATCGATGATATGAATTATTCGATTTCCCAATTGGGATCACTGGATGTGGATAAATCAACAAAACCGTGTTTTTTGACGGCACTGAATGCCGCAGCAGCGATCATGGCGGCGTTATCGGTACAGCAATACATCGGTGGGACATTGACCGATAGATCCGGATAGGATTTTGGCAGATCAAGCACACTTTGGCGCAGATAGGAATTCGCAGCGACGCCACCGGCTAAAATGACTTGTTTGGGATGATAGTCCTCAATGGCTTTTTGAAGTTGCCGCATCAATTGATCGATGGCGGTCTTTTGAAAATCATATGCGAGGTTTTCTGGGTGGATGGTTTGACCATGAAATTTTGCTTTTTGCATCGTTTGCAACACATTCGTTTTCAAACCGGAATAAGAAAAGTCGTATTTGCCTTCCAATTTTGGCATGGATAGATCATATTCATGATGACCGGTTTTGGCCAGTTTATCGATGATCGGACCACCGGGATAACCAAAGCCGCAGGCTTTGGATACTTTATCAAAAGCTTCGCCAACGGCATCATCTTGAGTTTGACCAATGACTTGGAAGTCATAGTCTTGCTTCATATAAACCAACTCACTGTTGCCACC
>CALVCY010000145.1 GCA_944326175.1 uncultured Erysipelotrichaceae bacterium | reverse complement strand
TGATCCCAGGGATCATCGATATCCATAACCACGGGTTTGCTGGCTGGAGTATGACCGATGCCATAGAATCCAACGATGTCTATGGTTATACCAAGGCACTACCCAGTGTTGCCGTTACCACGGTTTTGCCGACGGCAAAACCAGAAGCCTTTAAAGCCATCGCATCCGTCATGGATGCTCACGATGATCCCAATTCCCGCATCCATGGGATCCACTTCGAAGGCCCATTCTGGGCCCGTGGTGGGGAAAATACCGTGGGTGAAACATGGCCGAAACCATCGATCGAACTCACCCAGGAATATATCGATCTATCCAATGGCCATTTAGTGGAAATGGCCATTGCCCCAGAGTTGGATGGTGCAGACCAAGTCATCCGTTACTTGCATGAGCACCATATCAAGGTGGCTGCTTGTCATACCAAAGCAACCGGTGCGCAGATCATCGATCTGCATCATCGTTTGGGTTTGGATATCGTGACCCATTTATGCAATGGGATGGATGGGATCCACCACCGCCATATGGGAGCATTGGGTGGTTTCCTTTTATTGGATGATATCTATTATGAATTGATCGCGGATATGAATCATGTTTCACCGATCATGATCGATCTAATATTCAAGATCATCGATAAATCCAAGATCTGTTTGATCTCGGATTCCAATTACATGGCCAATATGCCCACAGGTACCTATGAACGCTATGGTAAAACCATGCTGATCGATGAACATGGTCTGATCAAGGATATCCATGGTCGTATCTGTGGTAGTGGCAAATATGTCTTATTTGACATGTATCAGTTACATACTCATAACGGTGTCGATCTGGTCGATCTATGCAAAATGGCATCGACCAACCCGGCTACCTATTTAGGCATCCAGAATACCTATGGGTCATTACAGGGTGGTCGAAAAGCCGATTTTGCCGTGATCGACCCGCAGTTCAATTGCCACTATACCTATATCGATGGCCATTGTGTCTATGATCGAAACCATCCGGATGATCTGATCAACCCCAAGGCCTATTCCCGTAAAATCTCATAATTATTCACGTATCAACAAGGAGAATACTCATGCTCATTCACAGTTCACGCATCGTGATTTTCAATACCATCAAAGATGGTTATCTTGAAATCGATAATGGTAAGATCATCCGTTTTTATGATGCAACCAGCCATGATTTGAAAGCGGATATCGATTATGGAAACCACCGCATCATCCCCGGTATCTTCGATACCCATAACCATGGCGGTTTTGGCTATCGTATCGATATCGCTTCCAAACAGGAGATCCGCCATTATCTGAAAGGTCTAGCCAGTGTCGGTGTCACTGAGATCTTTCCCACCACGACTGTTCCCGAAGCCATGGAAAAAGTCTATGAAGTTTCCCGGGAAATCAATGATGGTGCCACCATCATGGGCATCCATTCCGAAGGCCCCTGGGGCGCTAGAGTCGGGGAGAAAGGTGTCAACACCGGCTATCCGGCCGTGGATCTAAACGTCGCGAAAACCATGATCGAAAAATCCCATGGATTACTCAAATTGGTCGATATCGCCCCAGAAATCGATCATGCCAAAGATGCGATCGATTTCTTCTTATCCCATGGTATCACCATGGCCATGTATCATACCAATGCCAATTATCAACAAGCCAATAAAGGAGTGGATTGGGGCATTACCGTAGCCACGCACTTAGGCAACGTCATGACAGGCCTACACCATCGCGATGTCGGTACATT
Source organism: uncultured Erysipelotrichaceae bacterium (assembly GCA_944326175.1). The sequence continues at coordinate 1,316 of CALVCY010000145.1, read as the reverse complement.
GGGATGTGGATTATTACGGGATGAAGTGGATTGTGAGCTGATCTGTGACGGGTTGCATGTCTCATTGCCGATGATCCAGATCATGCTTAAAGTCAAAGACCATAATCACATCATGATGATCTCCGATAACGTCCAATATTGTGGGGCACCCAAAGGTCGCTATGTGGGGATGAATCAAGATCCAAATTCTGATCGTAAATATATCAATGTGACCGAAGACGGATTCGTTTTAAGTGATAGCGGTCGCTTGAGTGGGTCGAGCAAACCGGTGATCTATGGTATTGGCAATTTGGTCGAAAAATTGCATATGCCCCTTGAGGAAGTCAGCCGTTTCTTTGCTGAAAATCCGAATCGCAAGTATGGATTCATCGATCGTAAAGGGTCGTTAGAACCCGGGAAAGATGCCGATTTTGTGGTGATCAGTGATGATTATCAGGCATTAGTGACCTATGTCAATGGACGGATCGTCTATGATCGCAATGTGGATGGCACCATCTTTAATGATGATTTCATCAAAACCTACCGTATCGGAGACTAGTCCATGACGCAGATACTGATCGAACTTCAAGGAACGATCCTGGTTTATCTGGCTATCGGTTTTTTTCTGAAGAAAGTCCATTTGTTCACGGATAGTTCCGATGCTTTTATGTCGGATTTCGTATTGGGTGTTTTGTTACCGATGAGTGTGTTCGTATCGTTTTTGAAAGCATTCACTCGGGATAACTTGATCGAATGCATCGCCATTTTGATGGTTGCAGCCATCATCGAGATCGTAGTTTATTTGATCACCAAGTGGAAATTTTTCAAGTTCAGCAAAGATGAAATGTGTGTGGCCCGCTATGGCTTGTTGGTATCCAATGGTGGATTGGTCGGAACACCAGTGATCGAAGGTTTGTTCGGTGCAGCTGGCGTGGTTTACGCCAATGTCTTTTTGATCCCGACCCGCATCATGGCGTTTTCAGCCGGAGAAAGCGTATTCAATCCCAAGATCCATCGCAATGCCAAGGAAATTTTGAAGGCGTTGGTGACCAATAAGATCTTGATCGCTGTCTTCCTTGGCATGGGATTTGTGTTTTTGAATTTGAAATTACCTGCCTTTGCCATGACCGCGTTAAGCAATGTGGGTGGATCATTGGGTCCGATGTCGCTGATGCTGGTTGGCTCATTATTGGGCCGAAAGATCCAGTTTCATGTTTCGGATGCCGTAAAGATCATCGTGTTGTCCACTTTGCGTCAGATCGTATTGCCATTAATCCTGGCGTTTTGTCTGATCCCCTTAAATTTCAGTTTCGAACTGAAAGTGACCATGGTTTTAT
>CALVCY010000144.1 GCA_944326175.1 uncultured Erysipelotrichaceae bacterium | reverse complement strand
CGTGTTACCACCTTGATTCATGGTTCATCTTGGTTGAACCATGCACTTGTTTCGCGTTGGATAACGGCAACGAACCGGGGTTTTCCCTGCTCAGCGACGAGTTCATCCTGGACTTCTGACTTTCTTGCACCAACCGAAAGTTCTCTAAACAGCCATCCAAAGACTACTGCTTCGCGTCATACGCGAAAGTGATTATACCATGAAAGACCATGGTTGAAACCATATTCTAAATGCAGAAGTTCCCGTCTTTGAATACTTCGATGGTTTGACCATCGTATGTTAATCCAACCACTGACATATCTTCACTGCCAAACATGAAATCTTCATGATTCATCGAATCATTGCCACCCAATGCATATAATTCATCTCGACTCATGGTTTCACCACCTTTGAGCGTGGTGGGATAACACGCACCCAATGCCAAATGGCATGATGCATTTTCATCAAATAAGGTGTTATAGAATAACAATCCTGAATTGGAGATCGGTGAGTCATACGAAATCAAGGCCACTTCACCCAATGAACGGGAACCTTGATCACTGTCCAACAATTGATCCAATACGATCTGATTATCGTCAGACACTGCATCGATGACCACACCATCCTTGAACGTCAGTTTGAATCGATGGATCAATTGACCGTTGTAATTGAGTGGCTTGGTCGAAACCACCGTTCCATCGATATGATAGCGATCCGGCATGGTAAAGACTTCTTCGGTTGGGATATTGGCATTAAAGATCACGCCCTTGCTGCTTTTTTCATCTCCACCACACCAGATATGGTCTTTGATCAAACCAACGGTGAGATCCGTACCATATTTATTTGTAAAATGCAGCGATTTGAAGTTGTAGTGATTCAATAAATCGGCATGATGATGGATGGTTTGATTATGTTGATTCCATGCATCCTCGACATCCATGTCATCAAAGACACGGGAAGCGGAAAGGATCGCATCCCACAGTTTATCGACTGCGACTTGATCATCCGTTTCATCCGGGAACACTTTGCGTGCCCATTTGACATTGGGATAAGCCACGATGGACCATTGTCCTTCATTATTCATGAAATAATTCTGAAACGGCATGGCCGCTTTCATGTTTTCCATCGATACGGTCTTGATTTTAAAAGGATCGATCCCATCGAGCAAATCCGGATCGGGTGAGGAAATCGATAAGCGGCAGATGCCCTTTTCTTGATCGTCTTTCATCCGTTCGATGCGCCAGTTGGGCACAACCTTCAATTGATCCGTCGCGACATTTTCATAATCGAGCCGAGTCAGATCATTATCACTCCAATACACGCTGACTTTGCCACTGCCTAAGCGGTATGCTTCTTGGACGCATAAGCGGACGAATGCATACGCTTCGACCGGGGCGTTGATCACCACCGGTTGACCTTTGGATGGATTGATCCCTAATTTAATGGCAAGTTTAGCAAATTGAGCGAGTTGTTTTTGTGTTGGCATAAAGCGTACTTCCTTTCCTTTTTCACTGTATTTGTTGTACACCTAAACGTTGAGAATCGGCAATATTAATACAATGGATGTCTATATAAAAATACGATGGTTCAACCATCGTATAAAAATCATTCAGTCATAAAATGATGCGACATGGTATGTATTGGAGGCATTCCACAATAACCATCCCATGGATCCGCAATCATAACTCGCTTGGACTTGAAGACCCACTTCTTCATCTTCATATTCACGGTATTTTCGTAAATAAGCTGCCGTAAAGTCCTGCAGCCATGGTCGTACCAAAGCAATGGTTTGACCATCGTGACGTAATGGATCCAACAATGCATTGGATTGACTCAATGCATTATAGATCACATCATAGGGATACAGATCCGGTACATCCAATCCAAAAAAACCATTGCCGTAATGACTGGGATAGATCATGGGTGATATGTAATCCAATTCCTTGGCTAGTTCGACATAATTTTGACCAACGATGGCACTGTCGATCTCACTGCCGATGATCGAACCAAACACATCCGCAGAGACATACACCCCCAATGGTTTAAGATAATCGGTAAAATAATCCACTGCCTCGCAGATCACAGCCATCTTTTGGGCATCACTGATCCCGTTGTAGTTGATTTCCCAGATCTTCCCTTCGGTGGTAAAGCGGATATAGTCGAACTGGATCTCATCAAAACCAACATCAACGGCCGCTTTGCAACAGGCCAGTATATAATCCCACACTTCATGATTGGTGGGATCGATCCATGCTAGACCACTGTCATCTTTATACAATTGTCCATCATTGGTATACAGAGCCCATTGTGGTCGTACACTCGCCAAATATGGATCTTTGAATGTCACGATCCTTGCGATGCAATAGATGCCATTGTTGTGCAAGCGTTGGATGGTGGATTCGATATCATCGATGATATCGATCGAACTACCGATGGATTGGATCAAAGGATCATCACTGTCGATGGTCAAATATCCGGAATCATCCTTGATATCGATCACCACGGCATTGATGGATGAAACACGGGATATATCAATCAACCAGTCGATCATGTTTTCACTGGCAGCACTGTAAGCCGTGTAATAGATGCCATGGGTATTGACTTTGGGACGATGGATGATCGTGGATTGCAGATCACGAAACGCATCGATGGTATTGGTGATCGTGGTATCACCATAGAGAATGGGAATATCCAGTTCATGGACCATACTATGGGTATTTTCAGCATGAACCAGCGGATTGATCTGCAGGATGCACACCAAAAGCATCAGCAGGAAGCAATTTAGTTTTTTCATGGGCTGCTACAGTCTATCATGAAACGATGGAATAACAATGATTCTTTATGGTTCTTTATGGTTTTAACCATCCTTCAACATTGATATAATCAATTTGTTAAATGGTTCAACCATTTCAAAGGAGACCCCTTTCATGAAAATATTTACCGATACATGTCGCCAGTATTCTCCAGAAGCTGCTTCAAAAGTCGATATCGTCGCAGTCCCCATGCAGATCCTTTATGATGGATTATCATTCAAGGAATATGTGGAATTATCACCAGAGACCCTGTTATCCAAAATCGTCGTGGACCATGTGGTCCCCTCTTCTTCCCAACCTTCGCCCTATGACATCAAAAATGCCTATGGCGCATTGAATGAAGGAGAACAAGGGATCGCCATTACCATCGCTGATGGATTAAGTGGTACGTTCAACAGTTTTTCCACGATGCGTCTTGGTTATGACCATCCGGAAAATATCACCGTATATAACAGTAAAACCATTGCCGGACCCCAACGGTACATGGTCCGTTATGCCCGTAAACTGGCAGATCTTGGTTTGACCATGGATGCAATCATCGAAAACTGGATGAAATCAGAGAAACCACCTGGAGTTACCTGATCCCTCAGGATTTCCAATTTTTAAAACGAGGTGGACGTTGCAATGCCGTCACAGCTAAATTGGGTGGATTGTTGAATTTACAGGTGGCCGTGACCATTACAAGCGATGGTCGCCATCTGGATAAATTTGCGATTACCCGTACAGTCAAAGCCATGACCAAAAAGATTTTGGATGATATCCAATCCAAAGTGGATATCAACAAACCACAGCACTTCTATGTCGTCCATGCCGATAATGAATTGATGGCATTGCAGATGGTTTCAGCCATCAATACCCGTTTCCCCAACCACATCGTGGAAGTATTGCCATTATGTCCAACCTGTATCGTACAAGGTGGTCCAGGATGCGTCGCGATCCAGGTGATCGAGGATAAACTCGAAACCCTTAAATGATCCGCATTATCATTCCTTCAATGATCAGATAAACACCACCAATGACAAGAAAGAAGTCATACTATCATTTGAACTGGCGAAAGTTGTCCAAAACCATAGCAAAACGGGTTCTATTTTGAACCCGTTTTTATACCTGCAACAAAGCAAACAGCCCCAGCAATTAATGCACCGATCCCGATATTGCGAATTTTGAGAATATCCATCAGAGCGTAATTTTCATTATCGGTCGCCATACCAAGTAAACTTGGATCCGATTTCAAATAAACCAAAACATAGACAAACCCAATAATGATCAAAACCAACGCTAAATCATGAAATCTTTTACTTATATTGCCTCCACCAAAATTTATCACAATAATACCATCCATCCGATAAATGGGGTAGGTCAATACTTAAAACAACGTCGCAATATCCAAAACGTTTTTGCAATAATACGTCGGCTGGATGCCCAAATCTGCTATATCTTCCAAATGGTGGACCCCACTATCGATAAAGATCGATTTCAATCCGGCACGTGTTGCCCCGGCAATATCCGTTTCCAGATTGTCCCCGACCATAAACACTTCATCCGCATTGACTTTCAATTTCTTCAAGGCACCGATAAATATCGGGGAATACGGTTTACCGATTTTAATGGCCACCTTGCTGGTACAATATTCCAACATCGCCACGATCGAACCATTTCCCACATTGGCACCCGCTTCCGAAAGCAATATTCGATCATTATTGGTTCCAACCAGTTTTGCGCCGTTTAAGATCAATCTCGCGGCTTCGGAATAATCCGAATACGTCGCTTCCCGATTTAATCCGACAAAGAAATATTGGGGATGATGATAATCCAATTCAAATCCCCCTTCGACCAACGCTTCATACATGCCACCTTCACCGATATACGCTGCGGTTTTCGCCAGTGGATCTTCCGCTTTGATCGTCGAGACGGCCGCCATGGCCGATGTATAGAATTTATCCGGCGTCACATGAAAGCCGATCTTATTCATATGGGCTGCGGCTTGTTTGGGAGTGCGCGAAGAATTGTTCGTCAAAAATAAATACGGGACATTGAAGGCATTGAGGGTATCGATCCATTCGATCGCGCCGTCGATCGGATCGATGCCACGGTACATCGTCCCGTCCAGATCAATTAAAAATGCAGCCATGTTTTCCCTTCTAACCATCGTGGA
>CALVCY010000143.1 GCA_944326175.1 uncultured Erysipelotrichaceae bacterium | reverse complement strand
CCGATCGCCCCTTTTTCATATGCCCATTTGTATTCATCGTGCCAGGTTCGTGCAAAAATCATTTTCCCGGTTAGATCAAGGTTGGTGTAATTGGAAGGGTCAGATCCTTTATCCAGATAGATCAATTCCACTGGATCATTGCGATGATCCACGGGATAACTTTTTTGGATCACGGAGATGTTGCAGGCAGAAAAATCACATAAACGGATATCTGGTTCGACCAGATCCAGTGTGGCCTCTTTGATGTCCCATTCTTTGAACATTTTGTTTTGAAGATACCAGTTTTCTCCAGTCGCTGGATATTCCAGCAATTCGGTGGTCAAACCATAAGATTTTGCCAGTTCGACAACATGATTGGCTGCTTTCCGGAATGTGGTGGATGCTTGAATACGGTGGAAACAGGAGATTTCTTTGACCTGTTTGTATAACCGTTCTTCGTTGATGGCATCGTGGATGAGTTTATAGCTTGGTTTCATGCGCTAATTCCTTTCTTTGACGAGTTATTGGTATTTTCTTTGATTTTGAGAAAATTGTCACTGAGTGATAATTGAAACGTTTTCAATGTTTTGAAAAGTTTACATATAGGTAATTAATTAACCATATCACGATTATTTAATAGCGTAGTTGCATATACGATACTTCACTTTGAAAAAATCAGGTTATGATCTGCTCGTAATGAAAGGAGGGTGCAGGCTTCATTTTTAGAAGCTGAGGAATTAGATGATCTTCGTTTGATTTATTTGAAGTTTATTTCAAATGAACATAACTATGTGGATCATAATTAATGCATATGCATGGTAAAACCATGCCTAAGGAGTGAAGTCTTGTGATACCATGGCGATATCAGAGGTATCGATATGGAGTGGATAATTGGAAGTGGGTTGATCTTCATCATTGTGGTATTGGTCATCGGGATCGGATATATCAAGCATAACAACGATCAATTGATTGCCCAAAACCGGCAATTGATGGAACAAATCGCTCAGAATATGAATAATCAGTTCCTTGCCGCGAATCAATCGCGGGGCAAGGAACTGGATCTGATTTATAAGATTCTTTCCAGTTCCGATGAAAAACAACAGCAACAGTATTTGGATCTAGTTAAAATTGCGACGTCTTTGAAAACCAGTGAAACGACGATGCGTTCGTTATCCGATTCAGTGGGATCACTGAATCGGGTATTGAATGATAAAAAGATCCGAGGAATCTATGGTGAGACCATATTATCCAATGTTTATGAACAAGTCTTTGGTTCTAACCATAAGTACTATGATCTTCAGGTCCAGTTGAGCAATCATACGATTGTGGACTCAGTGATGTATTTGCCGGAACCATTGAAAATGGTCAGTGTGGATAGCAAATTTCCTTTAGAAAATTACAATCGCATGATCAATTGTGGTTCAGACCAGGAAAGAAATGGCTATAACCGCCAATTTGAATCCGATGTGTTGAAACATGTTCAAACCATTGCATCCAAGTACATCATCCCTAATGAGACCGCTGATTTTGCCATTATGTTCATCCCCGCTCAAAGTGTGTATGACTACATTGTGGATCATTATGATCGGGTTATTGAATTAGCGAATCGATATCATGTGGTGATGGCTTCACCAGTGAATTTGTTGATGTTGGTTGAAACTATGGCGGTGTTGTATGGCAAGATCAGTCAGTTTGAACGGAGTAATGAGATCGTTGATCAATTAAGTAAATTTAATGTTGAATTTAACCGTTTTAAACAACGATGGAATGATTTGAATCACAATCTGAATAAAGTGGCTACAGAAGCTCATGCGTTGCAGGTTACCTTCGATAAAATTAGTAATCAAGTCGAACGAATAACGCAGGCCGGTACAGACGAAAATTAAAATGCAAGGTCAATGGACCTTGCAAATAACAGATTCAATTGAGCATCCGTGCATAGGATTATCGATATTGTTGGTTGATGTGGATAGGATACATTTAACAACAGAGTCTGCCGCTAGTTTTACGCAATCGTTTAAATTGTGCTTGTTCAGAAGACATGATAAAACGATGGAATCAAATATATCCCCAGTACCGGGATAATAACAATCAATGTATTTATTAAACGTACATGTAACTGTGTTTTGTTCAACTAATATGTTTTTGATTTCGGAATTGTTATTGATACCAGTAAGTATAATGGATGCGTTTGTTATAGTTTTTAAACTATTGATGCATTGATTTACTATCATTTCTGTGACTGGAGTATACGCAGCCTCATGGCCCAATACTAGTGCTTCTGTAATATTCGGCTTGATCAAATCCGCTCTTTGAATTAATGGTTTCAATGCCTCGACATAATCTTGGTTTTTACCATGGTAAAACTTACCATTATCCGCACAAATCGGATCTACAAATACGAACGCATCGGGATAATGATCCAGTAATTTCATGATCGGAGCGATTTGTTCTTTACCATCCAAATAACCGATCAAGATCGCATCGATTTTTTGATGATGTTCGAACAGATCATCAATGGTCTGATCAAAAAAATTACCCAAATGATGGACTTTAAAATCATCAAAACCCGTATGTCGAGTTAATAATACTGTTGGAACTGGGATCACTTGATGACCATAAGATGAAATGATCGGGATATTGGCCATTAAAGCGGCTCGTCCTACATACGAAAGATCATTGATGACCACAACGTGTTTCATGGATCATAACCCCATCAATGCCATGATCAAACCATAGGTGGCATTGACTCCATCCATATGAGAACGCTCCATCCCATGGGAAGCAGCGACACCTGGGCCGATCAACCCACCTTTGATATTGTTACCACCACGTAGCGCAGCACCGGTGTCGCTGCCATACATGGGATAGATATCCACAACATAATCGATATTACGGGTCTGACTCAGTTCAATCATGGTTGAAACCAAATCATAATCATAAGGACCACCACTATCCTTGGCACAAATGGATACTTGGGTCTCTTTGCAACTTAAATCTTCTCCTACACACCCCATATCAACGGATATGAACGTTTCGATTTCTTGGGGCAACCATGATGCACCATGGCCGACTTCCTCATAGGAAGAGAAGCAGAACCATGTATCCTGTGAAGGGACCATCTTACTATCCGATAGCTCTTTTAATACCGCTAACTGGATAGCCACACACAATTTATCATCTAAAAAGCGGGACTTGATATAACCACTATCACAAAATGTCGTTTTGGGATCATAAGCAATGATGTCACCATTGTTGATCCCTAGTTTTAAAACATCATCTTTTGAATTCACCACTTCGTCGATGCGTACGATCATATGGTCGATATCACGCGCTACGGTGGACGCATCCTTGAACACATGCACGCTTGGGGATGTGGAAAGGATCGTCCCACTATAGCGTTTGTTATCTCGGGTGATCACGGTACAGTATTCCCCATCCAACGTTGGCAGACAAGGTCCGCCAATGGTGGTGATGGCCAATGTACCATTATCTTTGATGGATCGAACCATTAATCCCAAGGTATCACAATGGGCAGAAAAAGCGATGGGATGATCATGGTTAGAACCATTTACTTTGACATAAAGATTACCTTTATGATTCATGGATGGGGTATATCCCATCTGCATCAATTCATTTTGGATATAATGCATCGCTTCCTTGGTATAACCACTGGGTGAAGGGATATCCATGATGGATTTTAATGTCTGTTTGAAATATTCGATATTCATAATCAATCCTTCTTTATAAACTG
>CALVCY010000142.1 GCA_944326175.1 uncultured Erysipelotrichaceae bacterium | reverse complement strand
ATCCGACAGGTACAGCTACTCCCTAACGCGAGATTTATTATACATGGTTGGACCATAAAGTAAATGATTAAATCAAAGAGAAAGGGTATACTGAATGTATGCAGGATATAAACGTGAATGATATCCGATTGATCGCATTGGATATCGACGGCACATTGGTCAATGATCAAAAGCAATTTCCGCATGATTTTGGTTTGACCATGGATGCGTTGTTAAAGAAAAATATCAAGATCATCATTGCTTCCGGTCGATCATTGATGGCACTAAAACGGGATTTTAAGGATTACGTGGATCGATTCGTATTGATGGCGGAAAATGGCGGGATCGTGGTGGATCGTGGTTCGACCATCGTGCAGCATCATCTGGATCGATCATGTATTCATCAGGTGATCGATGCATTGAAACCATTATCTATCCCATCGGTGATGAGTGGTTTGGACCATGGATATGTCATGGATAGCGATGATCCTAAATTCTTTGATCATATCCGCGTTTATTATGATGCGATCAAATTGGATTCATTGGATGAATTGAATGATGATGTATTCAAAGTTTCGGCATTTGCATGGCGTGATTCCCGAAATACGATCTATGAACCATTGAAATATCTTGGTGCGACCATGGATGTGGTGGTTGCGGGTGATCAATGGGTAGATTTTAATCCCAAAGGGGTATCCAAGGGGAATACATTAAAAGAAATCATGGCTTACTTTGGTTTGACCAAGGATCAATGCATGGCATTCGGGGATCAGGATAATGATCTGACCATGATCGAATCGGTCAGCCATGGTTTTGCCATGAAAAATGCCACGGATAACCTGAAAGCCAAAGCAGCTTATATCACGGATAAAACCAATAATGAAAACGGATGTGTTTGTACCATCCGTAAACTGTTTTCGATATAACCATGGTCAAACCATAAGGAGAGAAAGAATGGAAGAATTGAATTATGCCTATGATACCCAATTGCTGATCGAAGGGGAAAACCTGGATGAAGATGTCATCCATGATGCCATCATGGAGAATATCGAAGGAGATTGCTTGTTGGTCGTTGGGGATGATGAATTGATCAAAGTCCATTTCCATACCAATGTTCCCTGGAAGGTATTGGAATTATGTGCCGATTATGGCACCATCTATGACATCGTGGTCGAACATATGGGTCGACAAGCGCAAGGATTGCATGGTTAAAACCACGATAATATCCAGGCTTCAACCATGACCCAGAATATGCCGGATAATAACCCAGCCAGGATATCTTTGGGAAAATGCAATGTCAGCAATACTCGAGAAATCATGATATAGAGGGTTAAAACCACATGAAGCCCGATGATTGGTACCATCCAGCTACTTCTGGTCAAACCATGGATCAATATCCAATTACCAAGGATCAATACCGCAGAAAATGTATGCCGGGATGGAAACGAATGCCCGTTGGTATCTTTGGGCATGACTGGGGTGATCTTGAGTAATTCATAGGGACGCGGGGCATTGATCCTATCCCGAATCACGGTCAATAATAAAAATCCAAGCGCACTGAGAATGGTCAATACCACTGCATGCCATGGTTTGAACCATAAAAGGATAATGATCTGCAATGCAAACGAGACATAAAACAAGCGGGTCAGCCATAATAAGATCAGCGCCATCGGGATAGCGATACCCAGATGTTTCTTCAAATAGATATTGGTTGCAACCATCCATTGATATTTCATAAAACTATTATATGCCATGGTTTGACCATAACTTGCTATAATGGTTTTGAGACGAGGTGTTTTCGACATTATGATGATTCAACGCAATCCCACTTCCAACAAAAATCAAACCCCACCGTTAAGGGGGATGCATATTTATCGCGACAAAAAAAACAGAGCGATCTATTACGATGTGATCTTCAAAAAAGCCTATGTGATCACCACCGTCGACACTAAGACGTATACCATCTATGCCCAGCGCTTTTTCATCGCCCTGGCATTGGCGGTATTGGTGATGTCCCTCTCGTATGAAAAATATCCCCATTTGATGGTGGTTGGACCACTATTGGCTTTATTGGTCTATGCATTGATGGAATGGCGATTTCGCTCATTTTTATCCACCTGCAGCCAGATCCCGGTCAAATTAGACGAATGGATCGGTAAAGATGAACTCAATGCTTCCGAGTCCAAAGGCCGGCTGATCACCAAAACCGTTTTATTATTGTTATTGGCCATATTGATCGTTGCCAATGCCTATATTTCGCACTTTGACTGGTTCATGACACTGTGCTGTTGGGCATTTGGCATTGGTTTGACCATTGCATCCTTTACCTACATCAAAGCATTGATCTATCGCTCCAACCATCATTAAACGATGGTTCAACCATATTCAAATCAAGATTCAAATCAAGCAAGGAGGAACACACATGAAAGATTTGAAAGGTACCAAAACCGAAGCCAATCTGAAAGAAGCATTTGCCGGTGAATCTCAAGCACGCAACAAGTACACGTTCTATGCTTCCAAAGCCAAAAAAGAAGGCTACGAACAGATTGCTGCCATCTTCACCGAAACCGCTGCCAATGAAAAGGAACATGCTGAATTATGGTTCAAAGCATTGCATGGCGGTGCCGTCCCCACGACCAGCGAAAACCTCAAGGATGCTGCGGCCGGTGAAAACTTCGAATGGACCGACATGTACGCGCGCATGGCCAAAGAAGCCCGTGAAGAAGGCTTTGACGAACTGGCTGCTCAGTTTGAAGGCGTCGGCGCGATCGAAAAACGTCATGAAGAACGCTACAACAAACTGTTAAGCAATGTCGAAACCAAGAAAGTCTTTGAAAAAGACGACGAAGTCGTTTGGGAATGCCGCAATTGCGGTCATGTCGTGGTCGGCAAATCCGCACCGGCTGAATGCCCGGTCTGCCACCATGCTCAAAGCTACTTCCAGGTATTGGTCGAAAACTATTGATCGTATGGTTCAACCAGGTGATGTTTCACACATCACCTTTTTAAATGGTTTGAACCATTGATGAAACAAAAATGCGATGATGTGAAAACACACGCGCATGATTTTCATTTCGCGTTAAAATAAAAGTAGAGATCAACGTTTCAAGGAGGATAGAACCTATGGTCATCGTTATCGGACGTCAATACGGATCAGGCGGTCATTTGATTGCCGAAAAGCTTTCCGAAAAGCTCAATCTACCGCTCTATGATAAAAAGATCATCGAGGAAACGGCCAAAGTGACCGGCTTGAGCAAAGAGTACATCAAAGATATCGAATCACGGGAAACCCATGGTTTCTTTGCAAATTTCGATCTGGGACTGGCCGGCAACGGATTGGCCGTACCACTGAGCGATCAGGTGTTCATTGCCCAAAGCGAAGTCATTCGTGAGGCGGCACAAAAGCCCTGTATCATCGTCGGACGCTGTGCTGACTATATCTTGCCCAATGAAGTGGCGTTGAAAGTGTATTGCTACGGATCATTGGATCGACGCATCCAGCGGGTCAAGGAAGAATACGGCGTCGAGACCAATGATTACCGCGCCTATGTCAAAAAAATGGATAAAAAGCGCAGCGGCTACTATGAATATTTCACTGGTTACAAATGGGGCGCCGTGTATAACTTTGATTTACTGATCAATACCGACCGTGGCTTGGATTTTGCGGTCGATACGATCGAACATGCGTATCAACGTTTTTGTGAAACAGTTGAAGTGAAGTAGAAGAATCCGTACAATAATGGCTTGTATCAGAAAGGAAGCAGTTATGCTCGAATTGATCCAAGCCATTTTTTTTGGTCTGGTGGAAGGTATTACCGAGTGGTTGCCGATCTCCAGTACCGGACATATGATATTGCTCAACGAAATCATGCCACTGAATGTTTCAGAAGATTTCTATTCCATGTTTGAAGTGGTGATCCAGTTGGGTGCGATTTTAGCGGTGGTGGTTTTGTATTTTAAGCAGATCTGGCCGTTTGCTAAAACCACCGATACGCCATTGACTCAAAGTGGATGGTTATCCCACGTCAAAAAACCGATTTTTGATTTATGGTTGAAAATACTGGTGGCCTGTGTGCCGGCAGCGATCGTTGGATTGTTGCTTGATGAGGTGTTGGAGGAATTGTTCTATAACTATGTGGTGGTTGCACTGGCACTGATCGTGTTTGGTGTGGCATTTATCATCGTGGAGCGGATCCAAAAACACAAGACGCCGTTGGTTGCATCATTGGAAGCACTGGATTACAAAACGGTATTGATTATTGGGATTTTCCAGTTGATTGCGGCCATATTCCCGGGAACCAGCCGCTCTGGTGCAACCATCGTCGGGGCATTGATGCTGGGAGTATCCCGTTCAGTCGCTGCAGAATTCACGTTTTTTCTGGCCATTCCGGTCATGTTTGGTGCCTCCTTGCTCAAATTGATCAAGTTTGGTTTGGTGTTTACCACCAGTGAAGCGATGATTTTATTGACAGGAATGGTCGTTGCATTTATCACATCGATTGTGGTGATCCGCTTTTTGATGGGATACATTCGCAAGCATGACTTTACCGTGTTTGGCTATTATCGCATCATTCTCGGTATTGTCGTATTGGTCAGTTTTGGGATGCATCTGGTTTAACCATTATGGTTAAACCATTTTTTGAATTCTTTGTGAAATGATATATCCATCCATTGTATTTGATATACGTCTGCTTTAACGTGAATGTATCGCATCTATTCCAGATGATCACATATAAGAGGTTGAACATGATCGATTATTGACTTAAAGACAAAGTTGCCATCGTTTCCTTAGCTGCCGGCAAAGGCGCCGGCGGGAACGGTTCCCAAATCGCCAAAAATTAGCTGAAAATGGCGCTAAAGTCGTCGTCGCTGATTTAGATTCCAGTGGCGCGTAACGCGCGGAAGAACTCTGTGCGCTTGGGGCAGAAGCCATCTTCATTCCCATCAATCTTGGCGATGAGCAGTCCTTGAACGCATTGGCCGAAAAGACCATTGCCCATTTCGGACGGATCGACTTATTGGCCAATTGCGCCTATTTCCAAGCGCCGGAAGGGCAGATCATCGACACATCGGCCGAGTTGTGGGACAAACATTTCCGTATCGATCTGCGCGGGTATTTTCTGTTGATGAAATATGTACTGCCGCATATGATCAAAGGCGGTGGCGGATCGATCGTTAATGTCAGTTCTACGGCTTCCCTTGGCGCAGAGGATGGAGCAGCCGCCTATGGTGCCTGCAAGGCGGCATTGAATTGTCTTTCCAAAGAAGTTGCCGTGCAATATGGCAATCAGAATATCCGTTGCAACGTGGTGCTTCCCGAAAACGATCCTGACCGAGCAGATCGTCCAATATGTCAAAGCGGTCGATCCGATAACGTCTTATCACTTCGACAGTTTGCTCAAACATACCCCATTGAACCGCTATGGCAGCGGGGAAGACGTGGCGGATGCCGTATTGTTTCTGTTAGGTGATAAGGCCAAAAACATCACCGGGACGTCATTGGTCTGCGATGGTGGGATGTCGGCTGTATCGAGTACATGGTATGACATGCATTCCTACAAGAACGAACAGGAATGGCACGGCATCGGATAGTGGAAAAATATGTGAATTTAGCACTCTATTAATGTGATTGCTAAAATCTGTGTATAATGGGTTTGTTTCAATTGAATGAAACAAGGAGAGAACCATGAATTATTTTGATGAATTCAACAATGCATTCCGCAAGATGATGGAACAGTTTCCGGATTTTGCCAACGTGGTCAAGCCATTGATGCGTGCCGATATCTACCAGACCAGTCAATATTACATCTACGATATTGAATTGCCTGGATTCAACAAGGGTGAGATCCACGTTGATCTTAAAGATGGGGATTTGGTGGTCTGTGCCACTCACGCATCCGATAACGAACGAAAAAACTATGGAGAACTGGTCCATAAGGAACGCATTTATCCCAATATGACTCGTCATTTTGCTGTGGATCGACGTATCACTTCTGCAGATGTCACTGCCAAGTATGACGGCTTCAACTTGGTAATATCTCTAAGAAAACCCACTGAAGCCTCACGCAATGGTGGGATCACCATCGAATAGTCGATCAAAAATCACCCGCTTGTCCCATAGGGCAAGCGGGTGGTTTTTGTCAATGGATTGAAACCATCATCCATTTGGATTAACATTAATTCGTTTTCGTTTAGTTTTGATTGCATCAAACGCAATAAGGGAGGATGCATATGACAAGTGAATCCAAAGCAGTGGATCTATCCAGTGGTGATCCGTTGAAATTACTCATCAAACTGGCCTTACCGGCCATTGTCGCGCAATTGATCAATGTGCTGTATAACGTGGTTGATCGCGCATATATCGGACATATCGAAGGTATCGGTACATTGGCATTGACCGGTGTGGGCGTATGCATGCCGTTTATTTTATGTATATCCGCTTTTGCTGCATTGGTGTCGTTTGGTTCAGCCCCGCGGGCCAGTATTGAATTAGGTCGGGGTCGAAAAGAAATGGCACAGCGCATCTTAGGAAATTCTTTTGTGGTTTTATTCGTCCTTGGCTTGATTTTGACCATATTCATTCTCTTTTTTGGTCGGGACATCTTGTTGTTGATTGGTGCGGATGATTCGACCATTGGTTATGCATGGGAATACATGTGTATTTATGCGTTAGGTACCGTTTTTGTCCAAGGCGCCCTTGGGTTGAATGCATTCATCAATGCACAAGGGTATGCCACGACCGGGATGTTATCTGTTTTGATCGGTGCCATTGCCAATATCATTCTTGATCCGATTTTTATTTTTGTATTCCATATGGGTGTAGCGGGTGCCGCATGGGCAACGATCATTTCTCAGGCGTTATCCTGTGTTTTTGTGATCGTATTTTTAAGCAGCCGGCGTAGCTATGTGCGCTTGGAACATCGCTTTTTTGGATTTGATCCATCGATCATGCTGCCATGTATCGCACTTGGATTATCCCCCTTTGTCATGCAGTTTACTGAAGCGGCGATCAACATCTGCTTCAATACACAATTATTGAAATATGGTGGGACCATGGCGGTCGGGGCGATGACCATTTTAAGCAGTGTCATGCAATTTTCTATGTTGCCGTTGCAAGGCTTGACGCAAGGGTCCCAACCCATCGTTTCGTTTAATCTGGGTGCCGGAAGAGTGGATCGGATCAAAGCCAATTTTAAATGGCTTTTGATCTTATGTGTGAGCTATTCTATGCTGATCTGGGCGATTTCGGTATTTACCCCACAATTGTTTGTGATGTTATTTAGCAATGATACGACCATGATGGACTATGGTAGTGCTGCATTGCGTACCTATATGGCCGTTTCCGGCATCTTTGGTATCCAAGTTGCGTGTCAGCAGACGTTCGTTGCGATGGGCAATGCCAAAACATCATTGTTTCTGGCGGTGTTGCGTAAGGTGATCTTATTGATCCCATTGATTTATATCATGCCACTTTTGTTGACCCATGATCAAGCGATGGCAGTCTTTATGGCCGAACCGGTATGTGATGTGATCGCCGTCACGGTAACAGCCACATTGTTTGCTCGAACCTATCGCCATTTAAATGAAATCGTTGCCAAGGCACAAAGGGAGAAAAGTGCATGACATTGAATCAAAGCAAGATCGGCGCGATCGTCAATGTATCCAAGTTGCATCTGGATGCAGCACTGGAACAACGTTTATCCATATTGGGATTGATCGAGCATACCCCATTGAAGATCATTACGAAAAAAGGGGATGGGATCATGGTGATCATGGTTCGCGGAACACGATTGGCCATTGGTGCGGATATCAGCAAAGGGATCGAGGTGGAAGCATGAGTGAAAAGCAGATGACCATTGCATTTATCGGCAATCCAAACTGTGGTAAGACCACCTTGTTCAATGCTTA
>CALVCY010000141.1 GCA_944326175.1 uncultured Erysipelotrichaceae bacterium | reverse complement strand
GCCATTATTTTATTGCCGACCATTATCCGTTCAACGGAAGAAGCATTGATGGTCGTACCACAGTCATTACGGGATGGTTCATTATCCCTTGGTGCAACCAAGAGTCAAACCATTTTCAAAGTGGTCTTACCCTGTGCCGTCAATGGTATCTTGACCGGTATTTTATTGGGTATTGGTCGTGTCATCGGTGAAAGTGCTGCCTTGGTCTATACCACCTCCACCGTCATCAACGACTATCCGACTTTGCTTGGACAAGGAACTTCCCTTTCCTTGATGATCTGGTCCATCATGAGTGGTGAACAGCCCAACTATGAATTGGCCAGTGCAATTTCATTGATCATCTTAATTCTCGTATTTATTATCAACATTCTCGTAAAAGTCGTGGCGAAGCGTTTCTCGCGTCGACTCGTGTAAAGGAAAACAGTCATGGAACTTTGTTTTGATGTCAAAAATCTGAATTTATGGTACGGGGAAAAACAAGCCCTGACCAATATCAACATGGCGATCGAATCGAATGCAGTCACGGCGTTCATCGGCCCCAGTGGCTGTGGTAAGTCCACTTTCCTGCGTTGTTTGGATCGCATGAATGATCTGATCGAAGGGTGCCGCATCGAAGGTACCATCATCCACCAAGGCATCGATATCTTCTCCAAAGCACAGGATATCGTCGATCTAAGAACCAAAGTAGGCATGGTATTTCAAAAACCGAATCCATTTCCAATGAGTGTCTATGACAACATTGCCTATGGTCCCCGTTGCCAAGGGTTGAAAGATCGCAAGAAACTCGATGAAATCGTCATCAATTCCTTAAAAGGAGTGGCCTTGTATGATGAAGTCAAGGATCGCTTGCACGATAGTGCACTGGGTTTATCCGGCGGACAGCAGCAGCGCTTGTGCATCGCGCGCGCCATTGCCATGAGCCCGGAAGTCATTTTGATGGATGAACCCACTAGCGCACTGGATCCGATCAGTACCAATAAGATCGAAGATCTCATTTTGGAATTGAAAAAAGATTATACTATTGTTATCGTCACGCATAATATGCAGCAGGCGGCCCGCATCAGTGATTACACGGCATTTTTCCTGCTTGGGGAAGTGGTGGAGATGGATAAGACCGATGTCATCTTCAATACCCCGCATGACAAGCGGACGGAAAATTACATTACAGGACGGTTTGGATGATGCGAACATTATTTGAAAAGGAATTATCGGATCTCAATGCAGATCTGATCCAAATGGGTGCATATTGTGAAAGTGCCTGCACCAATGTGGTCAATCTGTTGCAGCATGAAAATGATTTGACCAAGACCTGCCAGCAGATCCATGAGTATGAGCAAAAAACGGATGAATTGCAGAAAACATTGGAAAGTGCCTGCATCAAGGTGATTTTCTCCCAACAACCGGTGGCAGGTGATCTTCGATTGATCAGCAGTGTGATGAAGATGGTCGCGGATCTGGAACGGATCGCGGATCAGGCCAGTGATATTGCAGATTTGATGGAAAGCAACCATGGTTTGAATGGTGCAACCAATGATACCTTGGTCCAAATGGCGAAATTGGTCACCAACATGTTGCATCAATCCGTTCAAAGCTTTGTCACACGGGATGCCACATTGGCCAAGAGTGTGGCCAAGATGGATGATAATGTGGATGGATGTTTCAAAACGATCCGACAACAGTTGATCAAAACCCTCAATCCGGATGAAAATGAACTGGAAAATTGGGTGGATGTCTTGATGATCGCCAAATATTTGGAACGTATCGGCGACCACAGTGTCAATGTCAGTGAATCCGTGATCTTCTGTGTGGAAGGTGCCTAATAATGGAGATGGTTCGACCATGATCTATATACTTGAAGATGATCCATCCATCCGTAAACTGATTCTGTATACCCTCAATAAACAAGGCATGGAAGCCAGCGGGTTCGAAGAACCCGATGCCTTCTGGAATGCCATGAAAAAAAATACCCCGGATCTGATCTTATTGGATATCATGTTACCGAAAGAAGATGGGATCACCATCCTCAAACGATTAAAATCATCCTATGCGACCAAAGATATTCCTGTGATCATGATCACCGCCAAAAGCAGTGAATATGACAAAGTATTGGGTCTTGATGAAGGAGCAGATGATTATATTTCCAAACCCTTTGGCATGATGGAACTACTGGCGCGCATCAAAGCCGTTTTACGGCGAAGCCATGCCCCCCATGCCAATGTGCTTTCCCTAGATGGCATTGAAGTGGACAAAGCCAAACATGTGGTCAAGATCGATGGTTCGACCATTGCCTTGACCAAGAAAGAATTTGAATTGCTGGCGACATTGATGAGTCGACCGGGTTATTGTTTTACCCGAGATTATCTGTTGGATACCATCTGGGGATATGATGAAGCCTATACCAGCCGTACCGTGGATGTTCATATCCGTACCCTTCGATCCAAATTAATGGATAAAGGGGATGTGATCGAGACAGTTCGAGGTGTGGGATATCGCATTGCGGAAAGTGTATGACCAAACGCATTTTTAAAACCATCATGACTTGTGTGGTCGTGACCATTATCATCCTAGGCGCTTTGATGATCGGCTTTTCCATGAAGCAGAATCAAAGCGCTGTTTCCCTTGCATTGGCATCGGAAGCGGATTTTGTGGAAGCGGGTTTGAACCAAAGTGGGCTCGATTATCTAAATCAACTCAACAGCTCCACTCGAATCAGCTGGATCGATGCCAATGGGAAGGTATTGTATGATTCCAGAGCCATTAGTGGAACGATGGATAACCATTTAGATCGGGATGAGATCCAGCAAGCCATTGCCAATAATGATGGATATAGCCGTCGACAAAGCAATACATTGGGTGTGGATTATCTGTATTATGCCAGAGAGTTGGATGATGGATCATTTTTGCGTTTATCGATCCCCATTGCTTCTCTTTCCGCGATGGTGTTACAGCTGGTAAGCGAATTTTTCTGGGCGATGGTGTTGACCATCATCGTGGGGTATTTTCTGGCGAAGCGATTGGCACGGTTATTGGTCGAACCGATCAATACCATTGATCCAGACCATCCTTCCCTGTCGGTTTATAAAGAATTGACACCATTATTGAATAAACTGGAACAGCAAAAAAATACCATCGAAAATCAAATGGCCACATTGAAACAAAACCAGAAAGAGTTTGATTCGATCACTTCGCATATGAATGAAGGGTTGATCGTGATCAACGCCAATGCCACGGTCTTATCCGTCAATGCCAGTGCGTTGCGTTTATTCGGACTATCTGGTTTCACGGAAGGATCTGTGGCTCAATTCTGTCACGATGTGGATTTCGTCAATGCGATCCAAGACACGCTACAATCAGGTCATGGCAGTTGTACCCTTGAAATCAACCAACGCTATATCCGTGTACTTGGCAGTGGCGTCAAAAGCAGTGGTGTGATCAATGGTGCGACCATATTGATGCTGGATGTGACCGAATCCAAAATGCAGGAACAGATGCGTAGTGAATTCAGCGCCAATGTTTCCCATGAGTTAAAAACACCGTTAACGAGTATTCTGGGATATAGTGAATTGATGAAAAACGGGATGGTCGATTCGGCCGATTTACCATATATCTCCGCTGAGATCTATGATCAAGCCAATCGCTTGCTTCAATTGGTGGAAGATATCATTCATTTATCCAGATTAGAGGAAGGATACCGTGGTCAGGATTATGAATCCATTGATTTTGCCCAATTGGCCAATGCGGTGCTCGCCCACTACAAGGATAAAGCGAATAAACATAAGGTGACCCTTAGTTGCAAGGGCTCAGAAGTGATGATCGAAGTGGTTCCTTCCATCGTGGATGAGATCTTAAGCAATTTGGTGGATAATGCCATCAAATATAACCATGAAAATGGCCATGTCTGGGTATCATGGCATAACGATGACACATCGTTGACCATTCAAGTCAAAGATGATGGTATTGGCATTGCTTTAAATGATCAATCTCGCATCTTTGAACGGTTTTATCGAGCGGATAAAAGTCATAGTTCGACCATTGAAGGGACCGGTCTTGGTCTATCCATCGTTAAGCATGCAGTCCAGTTCCATCATGGAACGGTTCAGGTCCAATCACCGGGTATCAATGGTGGAACCACATTTACTGTGGTTTTACCACTTGCACCGGAAAAGAAAGCCCATTCGCATTAATGCGAATGGGCTTTTCGATACTGCAATGGGGACATATGGTAGATTTTTTTGAATAATGTGGAAAACGCATAAATACTGGTATAACCATACCGCGACGCAATATCAGAGATATTGCGATCGCTTTGAATCAATTCACTTTCGATATAGTGCAGTTTGTAGGTATCAAGGAAAGACTTGGTACTCATATGGAATACTGAGAAAAAGCATTGCCGCAGATATGATTGGGTGACCCCTAATGCATGGCATAGATCATTGACACTGATCGGATCATATAGATGCAAATCCACATATTCCATCGCTTTAGCCACCAATTGTTGTTTCCGGGTGTTGGTGGGATTAAGGAAGACCGATTGCTTCATCGCCGTTTGGGTTTGGGTATATCCGATGGTGATCTGTAACAGACACCGTGCTGCATATGCACAACCACTTCGTTTGGTTTTCACGGATGTATCCACCAATTCAAACAATGGTCGAAACACTTTTGGGAATGCTTGAGGATAAACCGCAAATCCTTTGGGGAACAAAGAAGCCAGTGCCACACGTTGATCGATATTGGATGTATCAAAATGCAGATAATAATGATCACTGATCCCACCTTTGCTTTCGATGGTATGAGCCATTAGCGGCGGTAAGATCACGATATCATTCGCATGAAGTTCAAATGCATAGCGATCGATGGTTAGATCCACCTTACCAGCATTGATGATCACCAACTTGAAATTACCCAATAGATTATTTTCTTGTTTGAATGGATAATCCACCCGCAATCGACCGAAATTATAAACCTTGAATTCAAGTTCATTGAGCAATGTGGACAATGGATCAACACTGATTTGATTATGAATGGGCATCAATGTCATAAATTTTTGAAACTCCTTTTCCTCTCGATTTACGGGTTGAACATACTTGTGAATTCCATAAATATTATAAAGATTTACTACTGAAATTGACAAATTTGTCACTGCTTCCACCATTGTGAATCGCTACACATGTGAATAGAATGTGAAGCATTGGAGGTAAGAAAATGAAAAAGACACTTGCATCGCTGCTTTCATTGGCGATGGTCGCGTCCTTAGCTGCTTGCAGTTCCACAACTGGAACCACCAGTGAAGCACCGACCACCACTGCTACAAGTGAAACAGCGTATAGTGAAACCAAGACCGCAGATGTCATTATCGTTGGTGCCGGTGGCGCTGGTTTATCCGCTGCCATCAGTGCGGTTGACAATGGTGCGACCAATGTCATCATCATCGATAAAGCCACCCGTACCGGTGGTAACCTGAATCTGACCAGCGGTTCCATGTCCGCTGCCATGACTTCCTTGCAGGAAGAATGTGGCATCGAAGATTCCTATGAATCCTTTGAAGAGGACATTTACAACAACGGTGCCCAATTGGGTGACAAAGATCTGATCAAACGCTTCGTCGAAGCCGATACCCCGATGTTTGAGTGGATGTTGGAACATGGATTGAGCGACAACACCTTTACTGAACAAAATGGCTGCAAAGCTGTTTTTGCACCAGAACATCAGCTTTACAGCGTTCAACGTACGTATAAAGCTCGTCCGGATGACAGTGAGAAGTATTCTTCTGCTGCATTGGAAGTGCTGGATACGTATGTGGCCACATTGGATAATGTGGAAATCGATTTGAATACCACAGCGACGAAATTGGTTGCCAACGATCAGGGTCAAGTATTGAGTGTGGAAGCCGTCGATGCCGATGGCAATACCATTCTTTACAGTGCCAATAAAGGTGTGATCATGGCCACCGGTGGTTATTCCGGCAATTTCAAATTACTGGAAATGTATGCTGAAAACGGTGATGGTTATCTTTCCAGCACCACCAGCATGGGCGAAGGCCTCCGCATGATGCAGGAAGTCGG
>CALVCY010000140.1 GCA_944326175.1 uncultured Erysipelotrichaceae bacterium | reverse complement strand
GCCTGGGTCGGAACTTCTTCGCCTAAGGGATCAAAGAAACGGGCGTTATCCTTGCGGGTTTTTTCCTTCAAGGTCACGATGTGGGTCAGCGTATCAAACGGTGTACCCGGTTCATTGAATCCGATGTGGCCATTGGCACCGATCCCCAATAACTGGATATCGACATGATGGCCGTCCATGCTGGCTTCATAGTCTTTGCAGGCTTTTTCCAGATCATCGGTATCCCCTAAAGGTACATGGGGATTGGCTTCCGGGATCTCGACACCGTTGAACAGATTTTCATGCATGAAAGTGTAATAGGATTGGGAATGATGTTTCGGTAAACCGACATATTCATCCAAGTTGAATGTCAATACATTGGCATAGGACGTGCCGTTTTCCTTGTGATCCTTGACCATGCGCTGGTATAGACCAACCGGGCTGGATCCGGTTGCCAGACCGAGCACGGGATTTTCCTTGCTGTCCAGCACGGATTTCATGACCTTGAATGCCTCATCGGAAATCTGGTCATAATTATCTACAACGATGACTTTCATAATTACCTCCTTTGTCTCGTTTTAGAACAATCGATAATCGATATCGATGCCCCAGGCTTCTCCCGGTTTTAAGGAGAGTGTGGCATCACGGGATGCAAATTCCACCATGGGCTGATTGGGATCTTCATTTAAATCACCATGTCCGACCCACGGTTCGATGCATAAAAATGGGGATTCACCGGGTGTCCAGAAAGCGATCCACGGGAATTTTTCAAAGTTGACGCTCACGCCGTTTGTTCCATCGCTCAGACTCACCTTCTTGCTTTTTAAACCCGTATACAGCACTGTTGGGGCTTTTTTGAAGATGTCATAGCTTAATGGTATGGTCGTACCATCCAAATCACATTCACCGATCAAGGATTTGGCATGTTCTTCCTGTTCAAATTCCAGATGATAATCACTGAATGACTGACCGGCTTTTAAGGGACAGTGCCAGGCTGGATGCAAACCAAACTGGAATGGCATGGTCTTACCATCCCGATTGGAGATCACATAATCGATATGGATGGTATCACCCTGCAGTGTATAGGTCACTCTTAAACAGAAATGATAGGGATATTGTTTCAACCGGTCTTCATTATCGCTCAATTCGAATACCACATGGTTTTCATCCGCTTCCACCACATCCATGTTGGCGTGACGAACGACTCCATGCTTGCCCATCTCATAAACTTTGCCATCAAACAGCTGTTTGCCATTAAAGGTGGAGCAGACCATCGGAAACAAAATCGGGTTCTGTTGTGCCCATCCGACTTTTCCATCATGGACGTACTCATAACCGTTATCTTTGCGGATGGCGGAAGTGATCTGCGCACTGATCATGGTAAAACTCACTTTTAAAATTTCATTTTCTAACGTAATCATCTGCGTTTTAGCTCCTACGCCTGCTATTCTACCACTGAAAATCAAAATGGTAGCGGTTACTTTCATGGTTGAACCATGAATGATCCACTACCACTAAGAATCGGCTCAACGCTTGAACAATAATAAGCGCATGCGCACGAACAAATTGCGAAAACTCTTGAAGCAAATGGCATATACCATCACCGCACTGATCAAAACAAAGCTTCCAAGTCCCACGCAACAGATCAAAAATGGAACGAATCCGCTTTGCGCAAATTCACCAAATGGCTGCCAGCCGATGTAAGCCACTACTGTGATCCCGGCGGCGATCAATAAACGGATCCCCACCATCTTGTAATACTTTAATGGTGTGGCATGGAAGACTTTGCGATAAACCAATACCGGATTATACAGAAAGTCCACCACCCAGTTGGTCAAAAATGTGGCCAACAACACCCCGACAAAACCAAACGGGATGATCAGTACGATGGTCAAAATCACTTTGACGATCGCTTGAACATACGCATTGACTTTGGCATCGACGAACAATCCATTGGAATCGCGGGTGATGATCACCGTTTCCCGCATGGTCATGTAAAACAGATTCAATGCAAAAAGTAACGCGATGGGTACTGTGACCAGATACTCATCCGGTCGTCTTAGCCATAAAAACACAAACTGCGGCATGGCCACAAACACACAGATGGAAATGATCGAAGCGATCAATACCGCAAAATTGAAATATTCAGTAAAGACCGAATACGCATCACTTTTCGCATCATTGAACAGGTTGCCGAAAGAATTGATCGGCGAGGTGATGGCACTTTGGATGATCTTGGAAACCGCATTGGTCAAATAGGAATAATTGCCGAAAATGGAGACGGCGTTGTAGCCCATAAACATCGCGATCACGATGTTGTCCGTATTGGTCGTTGCCAATGTGGACAGACGCTGGATGATCGTATATTTGGCATTATGAAGGAATGATCGATCATGATCATCGCATTTCTGGTTCAACCAAGGATATTGCTTCAACGCCACCTTGTAAGCCACAACGTTTGCCAATAATACCTGTCCGCCTTCAATAAAGAAGACCACATAATACGGCAACCTTAAATAAATCACCACGACCATCGCCACCATGCGCAATATGGCAATGGTTTGGATCCATATATTGATCTTGTATTCTTTCTGATCGGCAATGATCACAAAATTAGGCCCCATCAGATAATACGAAAGACCATAAGGCAAAAGGAAAACGATGAACATGAATACGGTTTCCCCATAATTTAACGGTGAATCCGAAAATAAGGGAAAGAAGAATGCCACGATGATGCCCAATGCGATCACTAATGTACCGGTGATCTTGAATATTTTTCGGGCACCATAATAGATCTTCAATACGGATGCGCGATCATCATTGGCCAGTGGTTTGAACAATAACTGCCGAAACGCCAGGGAATAGGCGATCTCACAGATATTCAAAAATGTGATCACATTGACGATGGTCAATTGCAATCCATTCAGCGCTTGCCCGTATACGTCAATAAACATCCGGATCTTCAGCATGCCGACGATGGGCAGGATCACGGATGTGATTAACGAAACCAAAAAGTTGTAGAAGGTATAACGGGTACGCATTTAATGAATCAATCCTTTAAGCAATGCCGTATGGCGGATAAACAGCCGATATTTTAACGGCA
This sequence comes from uncultured Erysipelotrichaceae bacterium, assembly GCA_944326175.1. The sequence goes on along the minus strand of CALVCY010000140.1, from coordinate 2,681 downwards.
GATTGGATAAGTAGGGGTTTTGGCGATAATTGGGAAACTCTTGGTTGAGTAACGCATCGCTTTTGTGGTAAAGATCATCGGCATTATCGCTGCGTAAGAAACGGAACATGCCGTAAAGGCGCAGATGCTCGATGTGCAGATATTCTAACTCAGAATAGTAGGATGAATACAGACCATGGTTTTTGAAGGTGGTTCGAACCATTTCCAATATGGTGAAGATCTCATATAAGCGTTTTCCGCTGGTATTGGACATGATACTGCCTTTTCGTTGACGATAATTGACGGCTACTTGGTCGCAATAACCGATTTTTTTGGCAGTGGCAAAAATCAAAGTGGATACCGGAAGATCTTCATACCATAACCCTTTAGGATATTTCAATCCATCTTGGGTAAACCAATGGGATGCATAGATCTTGTTCCAAGCAAACATGGGAGAAAGGATCCCACGATGGTTCTCATCGATACACGGCCATGGACTTAACCCCTTCATACGGAAGTCTTTGGTTGGATCATCCTCATATTTATATTGCACATCACAGACGACCACATCATATCCGTGATGGATCATATCCATCATCATTTGATAGTGATTGGATTCGATCCAATCATCACTATCCAAAAAAGTGACATACGGGGTGTGGATATGATCAAAGGCATAATTGCGGGCATCGGACAAACCACCGTTTCGTTTATGCAGGATGGTAAAACGGGGATCATCTTTGATCACGGGTTCCAGTAAAGCAATGGAATCATCCCTGCAGCCATCATCGACGAAAATACAGTAAAAATCACGATAGGTCTGTTCCAACAGACTCCGTGCACAATCCAGGATATAATCCCGTACGTTATAAACCGGGATGATGATGGTCAGATCAGGCTGCTTCATGGTTATTTTTCCGGATAGACATGGTTGACCCAGTTCACATATGCTTTATAGGAACCGGATAATACGCCTGTTTCCCGATATTTTTGAAAGAAACGGGCTTTGCTGTATTTGGTATAGTAGGGTTTGATTTGATCATAATGATCACACAATAATTTGAACCCACTGTAAAGACTCATGGCTTTGGCATGTTTGGCATCACTATCGCCATCCATGGTCGATATCTGTTCAAACAACCATTTCAGCGATTCAAACATCCGATAATAGAACATGCCGGCATTATGGGGATGGTCGCATTGACGCAAAATGGAAACAAAAACACTCAGATTTGCATCGATCGCTGCCGGTTTAGTGGCGTGGCTCATGGAATTGTCGGGACGATCGATCAGATAATTGGATAATCCCTTGGACAGATACACCACACGCTTAGCTCTGGTCAAACCATAGTAATACAACAGATTGTCGGTATAACTGATTTTGGTGGGGAATTCACACCCCTTCAATAATTCCGTCTTATACAATTTAGCATGGGGGGATGGATCCATGAAATAAAACGGATCCATGGTGATGGTATCGGCCACGCCGATATCACCGTCATTGATCTTGAAATAATCGGTATTCACCACCGGATGATAGGTTGTTTCATCACTGCCGGAATAAACATAGTATTTACAGGCAACAGCGATATCGGCGTTGGCCTTGGTCAAACCATCGTATAATGTGCGCAATGCATCTTTTTGTAACGTATCATCGGGATCACAGACGATAAAGTATGGGGTATCCATATGTTCGATCGCGTATTGAAGCACAGATCCATAACCACCATTTTCTTTGGTATAACCATGGATCAATGCTGGATACTTATTACTATAATCATCGATGATTTCTTGTTCCCCATACGGTGAATCGTCATTGATGGCCATAATGGTATACCCATCAAAATCCTGATCCAATAATGAATCAAAACAATCCGTTAAATAATCTTTGACATGATAGATCGGTACCACGATACTGATTAAACTGGTCATACCATTTACCCCTTGATCTTATTGCGCAACATCAAATACGCCTTGAGAATATAACGATTCGTATAGATCCAATCATCTTTACGGATGGTCAGATCATAGATACAGCTTGGAAACTCCGTATAATTTTGTTTCAGATAATCAAAGCACGCATCCACAAAATCCGCCACACTGGCATCGTAAGGAAGCTGGATGCATTTGCGCAGCGTTTCCATGATATTGATGCCGATTAAGTATTTCAATTCTTCATAATAGGTTTCGAATACTCCCAGTTTCTGGTAGTAATCACTGTTGAGTTTGGCTTCATAGAGCACATCTTTGCACTTTTCCAAATTGATTGAGGAGGTGATGTTACCACTACGATCAACGGTGTAATCATATAACGGTGTGCGGATAAACCCCACCCGGTTGGCATGATACAACAAGCGATAGGTGGTCCCTAAATCTTCATAAATGTGGCCTTTGGGATAACGGATCCCGGTGGTCATGAATAAATTACGCCGATACATCTTATTCCAGGCCGCATTCGCGATTTTAGTCATCAATGCATGGTCTTTGCCAAGAGAAGTCACCGTACCTTCCGGATATTTGTTGGATATCACTTCCTTGCGGTTCTCCTGGGCCCAGTTTTGGTTGTAATCAAAAATGACCATATCCAGATGATCCCGCTTCATGGCGGTGAAACAATATTGCAAACACTTGGGATCCAACGCATCATCGCTGTCAAAGAATAAAACGAATTCCCCTTTGGCCCGTTCCAATCCATAATTACG
>CALVCY010000139.1 GCA_944326175.1 uncultured Erysipelotrichaceae bacterium | reverse complement strand
CTCAAGGGGGATTTTATTTTATGAAAAAATACGAATTGGATATGATCAACGGTCCCTTGCTGAAAAGCATTCTGCTGTTCAGTGTGCCACTGATGTTATCCAGTCTGCTGCAATTGCTGTTCAATGCCGCAGATATCGTCGTGGTCGGTCAGTTTTCCGGCCCACAGGCACTCGCCGCCGTTGGCGGTACCAGTTCCATCGTGTTTCTGCTGACAGCGTTATTGAATGGATTAAGTGTCGGTACCAATGTTGTCGTGGCGCGTTTTGTCGGACAAGGGGATCCACGGAAAATCCATGATTCGGTCCACACCTCCATGATGATGGCCATCATCGGCGGGTTGATCATCACTATTATCGGTGAATCATTGGCCCGACCAATGTTAAGCATGATGAGTACACCAGATAACGTCATTGATCTGGCCACATTATATTTAAGGATATATTTTCTCGGCACCGTCTCCATTGCGGTCTATAACTTCGGTGCCGCCATCTTACGTAGCAAAGGTGATACCCAGCGTCCCCTGTATTATCTGTTTGCTGCCGGTATCATCAATGTCGGATTGAATCTATTCTTTGTCATCGTATGCGGCATGAGTGTCGATGGTGTCGCCATTGCCACCATCATCTCCCAAACCGTATCGGCCATATTGATCTGGATCACATTGATCAAAGAAGAAGGGCCGATGCAATTGCATGCCAAAGAATTACGGTTCAACCGTTTTGCCGCGATCGAAATCATCCGCATCGGTTTGCCGGCCAGCATCCAAAGCATGGTCTTCTCCTTCTCCAATATCATCATCCAATCCTCCATCAATTCCTTTGGCGACATCGTCATGGCTGGCAACTCCGCCGCCGCCAACATCGAAAGTTTTGTCTACATCAGTTGCAATGCATTCTTCCAAGCATGTATGACTTTTACCGGACAAAACGTGGGGGCAGGAAACAATAAGCGCATCAATACGATTTTCATTCAATGTCTGATTTTGGTGACTGTCGCCGGATTTGCGACTGGTGGTGCCGCGTATCTGTTTCGAGATTTCTTCTTATCGTTATATTCCAGCGATCCGGCAGTCATTGCCGCTGGCAATGATCGTATGTTATACGTGGTGTTACTCTGTTCGCTCAATGGGATACTGGATGTCATTGTTGGATCGATGCGTGGCATGGGATACTCCACCATTCCCACGATCATCACCATCGCCGGCATTACCGGTGTGCGATTGATCTGGATTGCCACAGTATTTCAGATGTGGACCACCTTGCCCGGTTTGTATCTGTGCTTCCCGGTATCCTGGATCGTCACATCATTATTTCAGATGGTCTGTTGGTTTTATGTTCGAAACCACTTGGAAAAACACACTCTGCAACCAGCATAACGATCATATGTTTCAAACCAAAAGAAAACCAGAGCCAGGCTCTGGTTTTTTGATTACGTATGCAAGGATATTCCTATCGCATCCACCGTTTGATATTTTCGGCATCGATCCATTCACTGATCCCATCAACGATTAAGATGATACCAATGATGCGCAATGTCGTGGTAATGGCGCCAAAGGGATTGAAGAAGATCACGATACCCAACAGAGTGACCACGATACCGCGGATCATCGTTGTGGTCGAACCATCATATCCCTGCTTTTTCAAACTGGATGCGTTCAATAAAGTCTGCACACCATCCGCGATCATGAATATGGCGATAACTGTTGGGATCAGACCCAGGAACGAACCAGGCGCAACGATCAAAATGATTCCAAAGATCACATAAGCGATCGCCGCGATCAGATCAACCGGCATGCCATAAAACTGACGAGAACGCTGATATGCCATGAAAGCAACCACGCCCTTGCATAACAACATGGCACCGATCGCGTAGCAGACGATCCGTAATGACAGGTTAGGTACGAAAAACAGCACAACACCGATCAGGATATAGAGAATGGCATTGCTGGCTTTGAATTTGCGCAATGCATCAAGAAATGAATTCAACATACAATTTACCTCTTTTCACTCCAATGCAACGATTGGCTATCTTCATTATGCTTTGATTCTGTGAAAATACAACGAATATGCAATGTGAGTTTATGTGAAGTCAGAAAAACCGGGTCAATTTTTTCAAAACGACCCGGTCAATACGGTTGAATGATTTAGTTGAAGAACATTTCTTTGGTGTATTTGCTGATATTGAGCGCATGATCGCCAATGCGTTCATAATCGGTCAATAGTTCAGAATAGACCAAGGAAATCTCGCTGCTGTCCTTCCCACCTTTTTCCATGCGTTCCAGCTGGTTTTGACGGAATTGGATGGTCAGATCATCGATCTCCTGTTCTTTTTCTTTGACCATGGCTCTGACCGATTCATAATCGGTCTGTTCCGGATTTTCGACCAAGGTCAGAATATCGAGACTGGTCACTTTCATCGTATACACTTCATCCTGATTGACTTTTGGCAACGGGGTTTTATGTTTGGAAAGCTCCTCACCGTATTCATTGAAATTGATCGCATGATCGCCAATGCGTTCCAGATTGATCACGATCGTATACAGGTTCTGGAATCGGGTAGCTTCCATCTTATTGACCGAACTGGTCAATGCGTTGGAAATGAATCCGGAAATCTCCGTGGTCAGATAATCCAACAATTCTTCGCGTTGATTGATGATCTCACTTTTTTTAGCATCATAATTGATCAACTGATCAAAACTATCTGCAATGTTTTCTTGAACCAATTTACCCATCCGTTTGATCTCATTGATGGTTTGTTTGAGATAGATCATGGACGTACCGATGGTCTTATCTTCATGAACCGGCTGGATGTATACCAACTTTTTGGCCAGATCCGTTTCACTCTGTTTGACCGGCAGCAATGTCTGGGCAAATTTGACCAAATATTGACCGACCGGTAACAATAGCAGCGTGGTAACGACGTTGAATAACGTATGCATATTGGCGATTTGTGCCGATACGC
>CALVCY010000138.1 GCA_944326175.1 uncultured Erysipelotrichaceae bacterium | reverse complement strand
GATTCACCTTATATCCAAGTCGATCCTTATGGCTTATCGCCATTATCGGTACTGGTCGCCTTTGCCAATGAAGAAGGGGTCGATTATACATTCACGGTAAAAAGCAATATCGGTGAGGATGGGGATCTAACATTCAATGGGAATAACCAGAATGGTTATGTTTATGGTGCATTAAGTGGATTGAATGTCAATGGTGAAACCACAATCGAGATCCATGGTTCAAATGGTTCCGACCATCGTTTCAATGTGACTGCTAATCCAATACCCGATGATGCGTTTGAAACTGCTACAGTCACACTTGATAGCGGAAAGCTACCCGATAATACGTTATTGATCACTTCCCCCAGTTCCAGTGGGTATGTATCCGGATATGATACTTATGGACAATTGCGATTTATCATCAATCAAATGCTGATCTGGGATACCAATGTGACCAATGATGGATATTTGACGGTATCCAATGAAACTTTATTGGATTTACCATATTATTTCAGTGGGTTTTACTGCATCGATTTTACTGGCCATATCGCCAAACAATATGTGGTCGAAGGCGGGTATCATCATGATGTCGATCAAATGCCCAATGGGCATTATTTGTTAGCCAGCGATGATTTGAATCGCAATACCGTTGAAGATGTGATCAAAGAAATCGATGATCAAACCGGAGAGGTGGTCAATACCATCGATCTGACCACGATATTGGATACCAATACCGGAAAAAGTATCAACTGGACACAAAGCGATTGGTTCCACAATAATTCGGTGGAATATGATCCGATTGATCAAACCATCCTCTTATCTGGGCGCCACCAGGATGTCGTGGTGGAATTATCCTATCCCGATGGTGAGTTGATCGGTTTGATTGGTTCCCCTGAAGGCTGGAGTGAGGAGTATTTACCATACTTTTATACGCCAAGCAATGAACAATTCGAATATCAATGGGCCCAACATGCCGCCAGTTATAATGATCAGCACCAACTCATGCTCTTTGACAATGGCATGTATCGCAGTAAAGATTTCAATCAAGCCATCGATGCGATCGACAATTACTCGCGATTTGTCCTTTATGAATTGAATAAGGAAGATCATACCATCACCCAGGTATTCGAATACGGTAAAGATCGAGGATATGCTTATTATTCGCCGTATATTTCTGATGTGGATCAGATCCAAGATGACATGTATTTAGTCACCAGTGGTGGGATCAGTTATCTGGATGGTCAGATCAACAACATGCCTTCATCCTTGACCAGTTATGATACATTGGAAGCTTATTTGACCATTATCGATGGTGGTGAAGCCATCTTTGAGATCATGTTGCCCACCAATATCTACCGTGGCGAATGCATCGATGTATCCACCATGAATTTTTCTGGCTTTGATTATACCGGTTATGGAGCATTGGAAGAAACACCGTATACGAGCGATTCATCCTATGATCTAACCGCAGCGCTAAAAGCTGATCGATCAACCGAACTTGGTTTTACCTTGACTCAAGACGACTATCGCATCGTATTTGATGGCAATGTGGATCGTAAAGCAACCGTGGCCATTATTATCGATGATGGCACCACGATGAAAGTCTATCCCTTGCAGAATCATCAGGAAGTCGGAATGTGTGTGTCCATCTTCAATGAAGATGAACAAACCAACCATCTGCTCAAATCCATCGCCTTGGATGGTTTGACCAATGGATCTCGAATCTATTATGTCGTGGATGATACCATCTACGATTCTGGATATGTTTATCAAGCTCAGTCTTAGGAGGTTTTATTTTGGACAGCTTTTATGTACATGATCACGTAGCGTTGATGAATTTTACCAAAGCTTACGCTGCCAGTGCCACCGAATTGCTCGATAGTGAAGAATTCAAATATTTCCTGGCATTATTCATCGAACATCTGAAAAAGACCAATTACGATCTGTATACCTTTTTAACCACCTTGGCATATCGGCGTCGCGTGGAATCGTTGATTCGGCTTTTAAAAATGCTGACCGTATTGCGACCAGAAGAAATCGAAGCGTTTTCCGAAAGAGAACGCGATCTGTTATTGCAGATCGTGGAAGCTGCCTATTTGTTTTGGCGCAACATGCAACGGATTTCCATGGTCGAGACCAACTACGATGGTGGACTATTACCTAGCAGTTTTATCGATGCGGACAATGCATTCAATACGATGATCTTAACGTTTTACCGCTCCCTTCAGGAGAAACTGCAAGGTAGCAGTAATCTGGTTTATCGCCAATTGCATGCCGGTACCAATGCCGCGATGTTGCTTTCGCATAACCATCGTGCATATCCGGATGGATACCAGCAACTCAATGATGTGGCGTATATCCATAAAGTCTTGCTGCATACTCCGTTGATCATCCATCCCCATAGCAACAAGCGAAAAGGGATGTTTACCTTGAGCAATCATAATCCTATGGATGAGTTGCAACTAGATATCAATGCATTTTTGACGATGGGGATCTGGGTTGGGGAATCCTTATGTCTGATGACTTTCCATAAAGATTACACACCGGTGGCACTTGGCTGTGTCAATTTGTTTGAATTAGCGACATTGAATGATGTGGAAACCCATAAGCCCAATTTGATCATGTTATTTGGGATCGATGATGGAAAGGAAGATACCATCTATTACCATGATGAAACCAATGACATCTGGATCGGAAAGATCTCTCGATCGCCATGGATCGATTATTTCGGCTATTTCAAGAAGATGGCATTGACGTTGCATAATCTTAAAAACATCCACCAAGGACAATTACCGATCCATGGGGCCATGATCAAGATCACCTTCAAAGATGGTACGACCAAAGGCGTCGTATTGATGGGCGATTCCGGTGCAGGGAAAAGTGAATCCATTGCTGCCATGACCAAGATCGCCGGTGATCAGATCGATCATCAGGAAGTCATCTTTGATGATATGGGTGCCATGTGGATCGATCAAAATGGTACGGTCGTTGCCAACGGGACCGAGATCGGTGCATTTGTTCGTTTAGATGATCTAGATAGTGGTACCGCCTATAAGGATATGGATCGTTCCATCTTCTTCAATCCGGAGACCGCGAATGCACGAGTGGTCTTACCCATGACACCTTATAGTGAAGTCATCAAACCCCATCCGGTGGATATTTTCCTTTATGCCAACAATTATGATGCAAATACCGGGGTTGAGTTATTTGATGATGCAGCCAGTGCCAAAGCCGTATTCGTTCAAGGACGCCGTTATGCATTGGGCACCACCAATGAGATCGGGATATCCGATACCTATTTTGCCAATCCATTTGGTCCGATGCAGGAAATAGATCGGACTGAACCATTGATCGATACGCTTTTCCAACACATTGCCACCCATAAAGATGTGGCATTGGGTCAGATCTTTACGCACTTGGGTCGAATGGACAAAAGTGATCAAATGCTGGAAACTGCCGCCCAGGCATTATTGGATCTAGCTGCACCACGAAGTGATGTGGCCACACCAAGCGAAAGCAGTGAAGAATGATGAAACCAGCGGTTTTAAGCACATTGGTTTACCTAGAAAATGATGATCACGTGCTGATGCTACATCGCATTAAAAAGCAAGAAGACATCAATGCCGGAAAGTGGATCGGTATCGGCGGTAAAAACCTGGAAGGCGAAAGCTTTGATGCATGCATGAAACGTGAGGTTTTGGAAGAAACGGGATTGAATGTTTGCACATATATCGCCAAAGGGATGCTCACTTTTATCAGCGATGATTATCTGGAATATATCATGGTTTTTACCAGTGATGATTTCTCTGGAACTTTGAATGCACAATGTGATGAAGGTATCTTGCAATGGATTGATAAAAGCCATATCGATGCATTGGATCTATGGGAAGGGGATCGGTATTTTTTACCAAAATTATTCCAATCGGTTCCGTTTTTCAATATGAAATTGGTGTATACCAATGACCGATTGATCCATGTGGATTGTGATGGCAACACATTGTTTGAAGCGGATCGATCATGATTTGATCAATCAAAATGGAGGGCACTTTGTTTTAAGCAAAGTGCCCTCCATTGGTTGATCCGTAGGCATTATGGATAGCATTATCCAAATCAAAGTATATCTTCACACGTCGTTTCCGTATTGATCAATGCCACAGCCACGCGTTCGCTGGTCTGACCGAGATTATAGTAGTCGTGACCATGGGCAGTAAAACGTGTTCGATCAATGATCCGATTATAGGATTTGGGATGATCGAAGTCCAATATCACTCCGGGTGTATCCACCAAAACTTGGCATTCTTTGGTCCCCAATTCTTCATAATAGGAATCGAATAGATAGATATGGTCTTGATCCATATCGATCACGGTGACATAGTGATTGACTTCTAACCAGACATGAGTGATGATCACACCACCATTGCAAAGGATTTTTGCCATTTTTCCATTATCGGTATAATCCACCGCTTCTTGTTGATAGAAGGCCGCTTTGATGGGAAATCCGCTATCATTAGCAAAATGGTTGATCCAGTTGACGACCGTTTCCATTGCATGAGGTGAAGTACCTTTGAGACGCTGTTTTCCATCATCACTGAAACAGTCATTGGTCAATGAAGGGATGGTTTTGACCAATTCGGCTTTGATCATTTCACGTTCGAATAAATAACGGATACCATTGAGCAATGCCACGGGTGCACAATCGTATTCACTGGTTTGATAATTGAGAAAATTCTTCATAAGATCATCTTTCATTCATGGTTTCAAAGTGAAGTTAAAGATGGTTGAAACCATATCCAACGATTATGTTAATTTTCAAATGCAAAACTGTAAACAGAAGAATAAAAATCATGTAAGATGAATTCAATCCAGAAGGGGGGATACACATATGAATACATTATCCCGGTTATTTAAGACCTTAATACCGTTAACATTGGTTTTGACCAGCGCATCCTGTGGTTCGACCACATCAAGTGATCCAGTTCAATCCAATACGACTCAATCCAATGCAAATATCGTCAATATCGGTGTCACCGATACGGTTTATTCGTTGAATCCATTATTGATGAATGGTGGTGAAGTGACCAAATATGCCACTGGATTGATGTTTTTACCATTGATGGAATTGAACCAAGAACTGCAATTCGAACCCATGTTGGCCGATTCCATCACCACGGAAGATAATATCCATTTTACAGTGCATATCGATGAGAATGCCACATGGAGCGATGGTACACCCATCACATCCTATGATGTCGAATATACCGCTTTACGCTTATGCTCCCCATTGATCGCTAATACTGCCATGATGTATTACGTCTTTGAAGGTGTCGGGGATGATGGATTCGTTGAAGAAGGGGCCACATCGATTTCCGGTATCACACCAAGTGATGATAAAACCATCGTCTTTACCACCAAATCTCCCATGGCACTCAATACCTTTTTAAATTCCTATGCCCGTTATCTTTTGACCTT
>CALVCY010000137.1 GCA_944326175.1 uncultured Erysipelotrichaceae bacterium | reverse complement strand
CGTGAAAAACCTTGGGGCACCACCCATGCATTATTAGCATGTAAAAACCACGTCAACGAACCGTTCATGTTATGCAATGCCGATGATTTTTATGGTCGGGAATCCTTTGAGATCATGGTCAAATTTTTGAATGAAACGGTCAGTGATGACCACTATGGTATGGTCGGTTACCCCTTGGTCAATACCATTACCGAACATGGGTCCGTCACTCGTGCGATCTGCCAGTTGGAAAACGGGAAATTAACTGCTTTAAAGGAGATCCAAAAGATCGTCAAAGAAGGCGACCATGCCGTCATTGCGGAAGAGGGCAAGCATGAAGTATTGCCGGATGACATGCTTTGCTCCATGAATTTTTGGGGCTTTACACCGCATATCTTTGAACAATGCGAGCCGATCTTCGTTCAATTTTTAAAGGATCATTTGCATGAAAATCCATTGAAATGTGAACATGTCATTCCCACAGCTGTGGCCGATTTGATCAACGCTAGTCAAACCAGTGTTGAGGTGATGGGCACACCTGCGCGTTGGTTCGGGGTGACGTATAAAGAAGATAAACCGTATGTCATGGAACAGATCGCCAGTTACAAAAAAGCGGGTCTGTATCCGCATGATTTGTGGAAATAAATCATCCTCGAAGCTTTGAATCAAGTCGACGTGATAACGTCGACTTTTTCAATGGCAGTAGCGAAGTCATCGGTGAATATGTGAAACTGTGGGACATTAAGGTTTTAGGGTGATCACCATAGCGTGATATAATTTAAACCACGTTAAGGAGATTATTGTGCTGGGGTATAACATTTCACTGACACTGGAAAGTTTGCGCACGATATTGCGTGTCGCAATCGATATTATCATCATCTGGTTTTTGGTTTACTACTGTTTGAAGGTGGTTCGAACGAATTCACGCACATCACAGATCTTTAAAGGGATCATTGTGGTGGTATTGGTCAATGCGTTGAGTAAATTCCTTGGTTTGACCACGGTCGCCTGGTTGAGCGACATGTTTATTTCATGGGGATTCCTGGCGATCATCATCGTCTTTCAACCCGAGATCCGTACCGTATTGGAACGTCTTGGCAAGTCCAATGTTTTCTCTCGTATCAATTCACTCAGTGGCAACGAAAAGAACCATGTGGTGGATGTATTGGTCCAAGTCACCGGGTTGCTTTCTCAAAACCAAGTCGGTGCGTTGATCACGTTGGAACAAAGCCAAAGTTTATATGAATACATCGAAAAAGCCACCGTCATCAATGGAACGATCACGCCCGAACTGCTGACATCTATTTTTGTCACATCTACACCATTGCATGATGGCGCCGTGATCATCCAAGGCAATAAGATCGCCTGTGCCGGTGCCTATTTCCCAAGCAGCAATGCGGATCTACCCAATCGTTTTGGTGCACGCCACAGAGCAGCGATCGGGATCAGTGAAGTTTCCGATGCCGTATCCATTGTCGTATCTGAAGAAACCGGTGCGATCTCCATTACTGAAGGTGGCCGTTTATTTGGTGTCAACAAAGCACAATTACGTGATTATTTGATGCGAGTGATCTGTGGGGAAGAGACCCAAGCCAGTTTGATGGTATCCCCCAGTACTGAAACCAATGGTGAAACACGTGCTACTGTGGCAGAAGAATCGAGCGAATCCAAGTCTGGCGTCTTCTCTCGTTTGGCGGTCAGAAAGCACGATGCGGGCAAGAAAAACAGAAAACGCAAGAGTAAGAAGTCGGATCGCAATGTAGGGGAATCGAATACATCTGCAACGATCGAAACCACGATGAAATTGCCCCATCATAAAGTCGATCAGATCAAAGGCTACGAAACCATTGCCTCGACTCATGGTCAGCCAAGCAAGCATGATCAGATCAAAACCAATGTGGAACGCGTTGTGGATGATCATGGTCCAACCAAACTCTCCACACCTTATTTCCCGGGGAATAATGTTTCGCCCATGGGTGTCAAATCCGTTGAAACCCCGGGTGTCGAATCGAACAGTGCTTCAACCACTGCCACCGATCAAACCACGGAAGATCCTTTGGTCGAAACCAAGGATGACAAACATATCGAAGAATTATTGGAACGGACTGCTTCCATCAATATTTCTGCCCTGATGGGAGATAATTCCATTTCCAGCCAAATGGATGTGTTGCGAAATACATCGCTCTCCGATAAGAAAGGCAGCAAGGAGGAATAGACATGGCCGACAAGCAGAACAAACCTAAAGTGTCCATGGATGAGCGGCTATCCAATTCCACAGCCCGTCTTGCCAACACTTACAGTTGGGTCGAAGAGACCGTTATGCGGGTGGTCCGCTGGTTATTCAGTGTGATCGATCGATATATTTTCAATGTCAAACACAGCAAACTGGTTGCCTTTTTGATTGCGGTGGTTTTATTCATATCCGTCAATTATGAATCCACCATTTCACTCTTTGGTTCCCCCATGCTCAATTCCAGGGTATTGGAAGGTGTGTCCATCAACGCACAATATAACAATGATGCATTCGAAGTGACGGGTTTACCCAGTAGTGTAGATGTCATCATCTCCGGTGACAGTTCCGATGTGGTTTCCGCCACCAATTCCAATGGTTATATCGTCGCGGATCTGGAAGGCATGACCGAAGGTACCCATACGGTTCGTTTTGAAGCCGAAGGCTTCCCCGAATCTGTAAGAGTGACCATCGATCCTTCTGAAGCGGTGATTACCATGAAGCCCAAAGCGACGATGAGTTTTGAAGTTGGCTATGATTTTGTCAACGTCTCCCGCATGAGCAACATCTATTCTTTGGGTACCCCGACTTTTGAAACCCCGACCATCAATGTACGGGCCAGTCAAGATACATTGGATTCGATCGCATTCGTCAAAGCGTTGATCGATGTGAGCGGGGTCAGCGCGGATTTTGAAACGGAAGCACGATTGGTGGCGTATGATGCCAATGGGAAACCGGTGGATTGTGAGATCGTACCAGAAACGATCAGTGTATCCGTGCCAGTGGCCTCACCCAGCAAAACAGTGGCCATCAGTGTACAGATCAATGGCACATTACCGGATGGTTTGGCCATTCAAGATATCGCGTTGGATAACAATACGGTAACGGTATATGGTAGTGAAAGCGTATTGGATACCATTGAAAACGTGGTCGTAACCGTCGATGCATCGACACTGACCACTGATACGCGTTTGTCGCGTCCATTGGTCTTACCCAATGGGGTCAATTCTTCATCGATCAATCAGGTGAATATGGATATCACTTTAGGTAAAGCTACCACCCGTGTTATCGAAGGGATCCCATTGAATTATCGCAATAATACCAATGGCTATAACATTTCATCCGAAGGGTATCAAGCCAATGTGGCTGTGACCATTACCGGAACGGAAGAAAACGTCAATGCCATTACTGCCGATCAAATCAATGCGTATATCGATTTTACCAATGTCGAACCGGGTATCAATGAATTGCAGATCCATTTGGACACTCCGGATAATCCATATGTGACCTTCTCGACCGATCAAACTTCGATCACGGTCAATGTCTTGGATCCCAATGCAACAGAAACTGAAATGGAAGAATTGGAAGGATAAACAAAGTATGGGTAAATATTTTGGAACCGATGGTTTTCGTGGGAATGCCAATACCACATTGACCGTCACCCAGGCCATGCAAGTCGGAATTTTTCTGGGTCATTATTATTCCCAAGATGGCAAACAAGCGATCTTGGTGGGCAAAGATACGCGCTTAAGCTCGGATATGTTGGAAAGTGCACTGGCGGCTGGGATCACTGCTGGCGGATGTGATGCGGTATTGTGTGGGACATGTCCCACCCCAATGGTAGCGTATCAAGTGCGCCATCATCACTATGCTTGTGGCGCGATGATCTCCGCTTCTCATAACCCGTATGGGGATAATGGGATCAAGTTATTCAATGGGAATGGGGAAAAGTGTGATCCTAAATTAGAAGAAGCGATCGAAGCGTATCTGGATGGTTTGACCACAGTAGAATTAGCAGTGGATGATAAAATCGGATCGGTGATCCACGATGATTCATTGCTTGAAGAATACAAACAATGGTTATTGGATACTGTACCACTGGATAAGAATGATTTGACCATCGTCATCGATGCCGCCAATGGGTCGGCAACCATGACCGCAGTGGATGTGTTATCCAAAGTCTGTGGTACGGTCATTGCCACCCATGTTGAACCCGATGGCACCAACATCAACACCCAGTGTGGTTCTACCCATCCAGAAAGCCTTCAAAAAGCGGTATTGGCCAACCATGCCGATATCGGCTTTGCATTCGATGGGGATGCAGATCGCTTGATGTGTGTGGACCATTTGGGCCGTATGGTCACCGGTGATCATATGCTATATTTTTTAGGCAAGTATTTGGATGAACAAGGAATGCTCCATGATCATTGTGTGGTATCCACAGTCATGGCCAATCTGGGATTCTTTCATGCCTTAAAAGAGGCCAACTTGGTATCGGTCAAAACCGATGTCGGTGATAAATATGTCTATGAACAAATGGTCAATCATGGCTATGATCTCGGTGGTGAACAGAGTGGTCATATCATTTTCAGACGTGATGCCACTACGGGTGATGGTCTATTGACGGCATTGCATGTGCTGCAGGTCGTCACGTCACGCAAAGTCCCCTTAGCCACATTGGCTGATGATGTGACCATTTATCCACAAGAATTGGTCAACGTGAAGGTCAGCGACAAGCATGCGGTCTTACAGGATCCTCAAGTCAAAGAATGGATCGATGAAGTCGATCAACGCTTGCAGGGAAGCGGTCGTTTACTGGTTCGTGCCAGTGGCACCGAACCATTGGTTCGGGTCATGGCGGAAGCGCAAACCGAACAACAATGTCACACATTGGTCAGTGAGCTTGCCGCAAAAATTCAAGACAAATATGGGATTTGATGGTTTTTACCTTCAAATCCCATTTTTTCTTTATAATGAAATATATAGTTTCAGAGAGGTTTTAAAGTTATGAAACACGTGATCAATATCGTTGAAGACGAACGCGATTTAAATTATTTAGTCAAAGGTTATCTTGAAAAAGAAGGCTACACCTGCCATTGCTATATGACATTCGATGAAGCTGCCGCGCATGTGGCCGATGAGAATATTTCATTATGGATCCTGGATATCATGTTGGGGGACAAAAGCGGATTTGATCTGATCGAACTGATCCGTGCCCAATACCCGCATATGCCGGTGATCTTCATGAGTGCTCGAGATAAGGAATTCGATCGCATCATCGGGCTTGAAAAAGGCAGTGATGATTACATCACCAAACCGTTTTCTCCCAAAGAACTCGTATTGCGTGTCAATAACCTCATCCGACGGGTCTATAAGGAAAATGAAGGTAAATATGAAGTCGATGGTTATATCATCGATGAGACCCAACGCAAGATCCATCGTGGGGATGAAGTCATTGAATTGACCACCAAGGAATTTGAATTACTGATGTTATTTGTCAAAAACATCGGACAAGCGTTTTCCAGAGATCAGATCTTAGTCAAAGTCTGGGATGAAAATTACTATGGTTCCGATCGGGTCGTCGATGATACATTGCGTCGGTTGAGAAAGAAATGTCCGGATCTGAATATTCAGACTATTTATGGTTACGGTTATCGGCTGGGATGATTGAACCATGAAACGCATCCGGCTATGGCTGCGGGAGTTTACGTTATCCCAGCAGTTGATCTGCATCGTGTTTTTTGTGGTCATCGGGATCGCGATCATTTATCTGTTTCCCGTGACCAGTAATGTCAATGCGTTTGTGGATGATACCATCTACAGTCAATTACGAGGGATCAATCAGGATCTGATCATCCGCGGGGAAAGTGCGGAAGGCAATCTGATCATTGATTCCAATTTTTCCTATGCGCGTTATAACCCGCAAAGCGGGATCGCGATGGTGTATCAAGGCAGTAAAAGTGATATCAGTGTGGAAGTGGTGCAATCCATCGTTTCCCGGATGGTCAATTCCAGTTTTGATGGGTTGAGCATGAAAACCAGTGAAGTTGCCGATAAGGTCAAAGCCGATGGTACGACCATCTATTTCGTGGGCTCCTGTCCCACTTTGACCAGTTGTACCATTACCATGGCTTCCAATGCCTATCAGGAAGCGTATAAGGATGCATTGGTCAATTCCATTATTTTAACCATCTTCTCCATGACCGCCATGATTTTGGTGGCTTTATTCATCTGGATATCGGGTATCATTCATCCACTTAGCCAAATGCGAAAAGTGGTCAACGCCATTCGCAACGACATGCCGGTGGATAACAAGGAATTGATGTTCAACCGCTATGATGAGATCGGAGATCTCGCCAGTGCGATCGCTCAAATGAAACAATATATCGATAAACAGGATCATATCAAAGAGGAGATGATCCAGAATATCTCCCATGATCTTAAGACACCGATTGCGACCATCAAAAGCTATGCCGAATCCATCAAGGATGGCATTTATCCCTATGGGACATTGGAAGATAGTGTGGATGTGATCGTGGAAGCTGCTGGTCGACTGGAAAAGAAAGTCCAGTCCTTGTTGTTATTGAATCGGATCGAATATATCAAGGATGATGCGCCCAAAGGTGATACGGTAGAGATGGCTGAAATCATCGATAAGGTGGTTTCGGAATTCAAAGTGATTCATCCTTCTTTATCGTGGGATATGGAATGTGATGGTACCCTGTACCATGGTCAAAGTGAGCCGTGGCGCATCGTGATCGAAAACTTAGTGGAAAATGCGACTCGTTATGCAAAGATCGGGATCACCATCAAATTAAAGAAAGGCAACCTTTCGGTTGCCAATGATGGACCACGGATCCCCGAAGAAACACTGCAGACGATATTTAGACCATATGAAGTCGGTAACAAAGGAAAATTCGGGTTGGGTTTGTCCATCGTCAAAAAAGTCTGTGATACCTATGGATATAATGTTCATGCCGAAAATCTGAGTG
>CALVCY010000136.1 GCA_944326175.1 uncultured Erysipelotrichaceae bacterium | reverse complement strand
ATACCGTTAAAGATGGTGAAACCATCGGGATCGGATTGGCAATGCCAGGTCCGGTCGATGAAACCAAAGGATGCATTACCTTATCATCCAATTTAAAAGGGTGTGCCAATTATCCATTTGTGGATGTGCTTCAATATAAGACGCATTTACCCGTGTCCTTGATCAATGATGCCAATGCCGCAGCATTGGCCGAAGCCTGTGTGGGGGCGGGAAGTGATTGTGACATCGTGTATTACATGACCTTATCCACGGGTATCGGGGGCGGGTTGGTCATCAACCGCAAAGTCTATAATGGCATCCATGGTTATGCCGGTGAAGTCGGTAATATCGTGATCGATCCAGCTTATCCCGATGCCATCAACAATCTGGCACCCGGCGCCATGGAAAGCCATGAAAGCGGTACGGCTTTAGTACGACGGGCCAAGGAATGTGGTCTGGACGTCATGCATGCCGGTCATGTGTTTGAATTGGCAGATCACGGCAATGAAAAAGCCAAAGGCATGGTGGTTGAATTTCAACATCGCTTAGCCCGTTTGATCGCCACCATCATCATGATCACCGATCCCGCCTGCATCGTATTGGGTGGTGGAATGATGCAATCCAGTTCATACTTCCTGGATGAAGTGCGATCATATTGTGACGCGTTGATCCAACCCACATTGCGTCCGGTGGATATCCGTTGTGCCCAATGTGAACAAAGTGGTGTCATCGGTGCCGCCATGGTTTATCTGGGTGAATTGGTTTAACCATTAGATCCACAGCAAAGGAGGGTGTCATGGATAATCCGAAAAGTTGGAAGTTTAAGATCGCTTTATTGTTCTGCAATCATTCCACACCCATTATCCGCATTGGTCGTACCACCTATTACCTGACCCGTAAACGTCAGCGTCAATTGATGCGTTACAGCTGGATGACAACGATCCCATCCTTGATTTTTCTTATTGCAATGACCCGTATCATGCGGGATAACGATACCGTGTTCGAATCATTTTTCATGGATTTTCTGGTCACTTTCATCGCATATCTGGGTGTGTTTTATCTATTAGGAATATTAGTCATGCATGCTTTTATCAATGATGCGTACGTCCATGATTTGATCGAAGAATCCGATCGATTGAAACAGCAGGCCGGTGTGAATGATGGAACCATTTGAACATACGAAATATCCAATGCATAAGGTGTTGATCATCGGATGCCCGGGAAGTGGAAAAAGTACATTTGCCCGAAAACTTCAATCATTGTTGCAACTGCCATTGATCTACCTGGACATGTTGCATCATCATCCTGATCATTCCCTAACACCGCCGGATCAATTTGATCACATGCTGCATAAGATATTGATCCGACCCCAATGGATCATTGATGGCAATTATATGCGGACAATGGCGTTACGTCTGCGCTATGCGGATACGGTTTTCTATTTGGATTATGATCTCGCCGTTTGTTTAGCGGGCATACTGGAGCGGGAAGGGACCAAACGGGTCGATATGCCATGGGAAACGGATGAAAATGATGATGAGTTTATCGAATACGTCAAAACATTCCAAAACCTGCAGCGTCCCAAGATCGAAGCATTGCTACAAGCAAGCGAGTCGATGTTCAGATTGATTCGTTTTACCACGCGTGAGCAAAGTGAGCAATATTTGGTCGAATTGAGAAAAGTAAAAGAAAAAGGCGTTTGATCGGCATGATCGACGCCTTTTGATTGGATGGGCTTATTGTCCGTCATTTTCCCATGGTTTGACACCGTCGACAGCTGTTTTGGCATCGATGGTGGCATCACCATGGTCAATATCGATCAACGTGTAGCGGTCATTACCCATACCAAGTTCTTTCATGTATGAAAGTTGTCGCAAACCATGACGGCTTTCGATCCGTTCCACTAAATCATGGTTATCTTGGGGGTTCATGGCATAAACACAATCCACACAGGCTTGATCGATGGCCAGTATATCTGTGGATGCCAGTATCCCGACATTGGGTGTGACGACCGGTGCCGCAGCGACACCTTCACAATCACAGGATACGCTCATATTGCGCATCACATTGATGTATACGATGTGATCACCAAAATGATCGACGGTGGCTTTGGCACTTTCACTCATACGTTCCATGAATTCTTCTTTGGCAATATCCCACATGTCATCGCTGCCGGGTGTGGTGTGGATCATGGCTTTTCCGATACGGCCATCGGCACAGCCGATGCCGATGTTTTTGTTGGAACCACCAAAACCACCCTGGGTATGACCTTTAAAGTGTGTCAAGACGAGCATGGAATCATAATCAACGATGGTTTTGCCCATGGTCATATGGTCGAACCATTTTCCATTATGGACCGGCAGGTCCACCGTACCATGTTCATCCATGATATCGACATTGGCAAATGTCCATCCATTGGTCGTTAACGTCTTTCGATGTTGTTCAGTGGTATAACGGTCTCCATCATAATAGGTATTGGTTTCCACGATGGTCGCACCATTCAATTGATGGTCGATCAACTGTTTGACCCAAGATCTTGGTATGATGTTTGGACCATGGGGTTCACCAGTATGTAGTTTGATGGCGATCTTGCCCGTCAAATGATCCTGGATCCGTTTGAAAATATTTTCCAATCCATTCGCGCTTAGATCTCGGGTGAACCATACTGTACTGGATGGTCCGCTCCGTTTTTCGAAAGGGATGTAGATATTGCCGTTTTTGGCGGCAATCGGATGATTGTTGCTCATGTTCGTTTTCCTCCTGGTTACTATTATTTTAGACTGTTTTTTTGCTTTGGAATATACGCAATCGCTATGCGCTTTCATAGAAAATCATTATGATCCAACCATAATGAAAGGGTCTGCCGTGGCAGACCCTTATGGTTTTACTTATGATCCGTTTTGATCACGTTATCTTTGCAATAGGGCAATATCATTTCGATCACTTTGACCGGGATCTTATAACTTTGACCATTGCTCATTTTCATCACGTATCGACTTTTGAACATCCCTTTTGGTGGATACAAAGCATCGATGTTTTTGTATCGAAATTTGTATCCGGTAAAGATGAAATCATGATCACCGACATAAACGATGTTCTGTTCTTTGGATACGAACAACTGCATCGCACAGGCAACGACCAATAATCCACCAAGGATCATATAATCGCTTCGCTTTAAAATGATCCCGGCCACAGCGATCAATGCACATAAGACCATCATCAACGCGCCACTGATCAAAACACTCTGATTGACCTTGACCACCTCATAGTTGACCAGATCTTTCTGTGTTTTTTTATTATTTTGATGTGCACGATATGCCATAACACCATAAGCGATGATGAATACCATCAATACGCTCGAGATGATCATTGTTCCAGTATCCATAATTCGTCCTTTTTTTTAAAGATTAAAGGTGCAGCAGTTTTTCCACTTCACCGACCACGATCATGGCCGCAGCCAGTCCGGTAGCTTCCAGGATGTGAACGAAATCCAGTGCAACCAAATCGAAGATACCATTAAGCGGAGTATATATCAATACCATGACCAATACCACACCGATAATGAAGGAACCAT
Source organism: uncultured Erysipelotrichaceae bacterium (assembly GCA_944326175.1). Next base: position 2,720 of record CALVCY010000136.1, on the reverse strand, counting down.
TGAGCCACTTGTTGTTGAATGTGCGTTTGTTGAACACGGAATGGGCACTTTTGACATTGAAACTGTGGAATAATTCACTCATGGCCAAGGTAACAAAAGCCATGGTCATGCCCATTTGATGATTGAACGCGGCATCGCCGCCACCCATATAATGGCCCAACATATAGCTCGCCAATGTCAATAAACCAACCGATACACCTTCGATCAAAATGCGTGTCCACATCGTTTTATTGAAGATGCTTTCATCTTTGCGACGTGGTTTTTGATCCATGATGGTCGGCTCACTCTGTTCAAAGCCCAATGCAAACGCAGGCAGGGAATCGGTGATCAGGTTGATCCACAATAAATGGATCGACGCCAAGGGGATCCCGAATGAAATATTCGGTAAAAGGGATAACAGGGAAGCCATGAAGATGGTGATGACTTCGCCGATATTGGAACTCAACAAAAACCGAATGTCTTTTTCGATATTGTTGTAGATGGTACGGCCTTGTTTGATGGATGCCACGATGGTGGTGAAGTTATCATCCATCAGGATCATATCGGCACTTTCCTTGGCCACATCCGTACCCGTTATCCCCATGGCACAGCCGATATCGGCCCGTTTGAGGGCCGGGGAGTCATTGACTCCATCACCGGTCATGGCGACCACTTCGCCTTTGGATTGGAATGCATCGACGATACGGACCTTATCACTTGGGGAGACACGGGCATAGACACGGATATCTTCGATCTGATCGGCCAGGGTTTGATCATCCATAGCTTCTAGGGTCAAACCATCAATGGCTTTGGTGGTTTCACCATCCAATATATTCAATTCTCGTGCGATGGCTTTGGCAGTCGGCAAAGAGTCACCGGTGATCATCACCGTTTTGACGCCGGCATTGGCGGCAATGGCAATGGAATCTTTGACGGATGGTTTGATCGGATCTTTCATGGCGACAAGACCCATGAATGTCAGATCACATTCCCATTGGTTTAGATCATTCAAATCGATCGTATCGGCATTTTTATACCCCAATGCCAAGACACGCAAGGCTTGATCAGCCAGATTGAGGTTGACGCGTTTGGCATTGGCCACATCATTGACACTGCGGGTAAACAACGCATCCGGACTGCCTTTGGTGATGATGTAGCGATGCCCGTCGTGTTCGATGGCCACACTCATCATCTTTCGTCCCGAATCAAAGGGGTAAGATGCCAGTAATGTGACCGATCCTAAGATATCGTCCATGGTCTTACCATAGCGATACGAAGCATCCAATAATGCAGTTTCAGTTGGATCACCGATGGTTTTGTATTTTCCTTCACCATCCAGGCTGCCTTTGGCATCGGAGCATAAAGTGAACGCTTCACTCAATAAAAGATCTGCCGGATCGACTTCTTGGTTGATGATCTCACTCAATCCATGACCTTCCAAATAATAATGGGTCACGGTCATTTTATTCTGTGTCAATGTACCGGTTTTATCTGAACAGATGACACTGGTCGAACCCAACGTTTCCACTGCCGGTAATTTTTTGACGATGGCATTGTGTTTGACCATATCTTTGACACCAATGGCCAATAGTACGGTCACCACAGTCGCCAATCCTTCCGGAACAGCTGCTACGGCTAAAGCGACGGCACTTTTGAAGGCGTCGAGCATATCATTGCCTTCGATCACTTCTAATCCAAAGACGATGATGCAGATGCCGATGCATAACATACCGATCGTTTTGGAAACGGCATTGAGTTTCAATTGCAACGGGGTCAGTGAATTTTCTTCAGCATCCAATTGTTTGGCGATCAAGCCGATCTGGTTGTTCATCCCGGTCGAGGTGACCAAAATTTCTGCAGAACCATAAGTGACGATGGTGGAAGCAAACACCATGTTTTTCTGATCTGCCAATGGTAACGTTCCACTTAATGTGGCGTTGGTTTTTTCCACCGGCACACTTTCACCAGTCAGGGAAGATTCATCCACTTTTAACGATGTGGCTTTGATGATGCGACCATCGCTGGGGACGAGATCACCGGCTTCGATCAATGCGATATCACCGGTCACGATATTGGCAGCTTCGATGATCTCGACTTTGCCGTTTCGACGGACTTTGGCATTGGGTGCACTCATCTTTTTCAGGGATTCCAATGCTTTTTCAGCGTTGTTTTCCTGGATGGTGCCTAACAAGGCATTGAGCATGACCACGATGAAGATGATCAAGGATTCCAGCCACTCATGGGGATCGACGATCAAGGATACGATGGCAGCGACCAACAGGATGATGATCAATGGATCCTGGAACTGACGGAAGAATTTGATCACGATGGATTCTTTCTTTTTTTGTTCCAATTGGTTCAACCCATCTTTTTCAAGCCGCTTTGCGGCTTGATCACTGGTCAAACCATCGGTTGATGAGTCATAACGCGCGAATAGCGATTCTGTGGACTCGTCATAGATTTGCATAGTGTTCTCCTTTTCTTTTTATGCAATGTGAAACGGTTAAGGGCTTACAAAAAGCAAGACCTCCCGCACTGTGAAAGTGCGTCCAGTCTTGCTTATTCATGGAATACATAAATCCTGTCGGTCGGATCATAACGATCGAGATGTCGCATCCGACAGGTACAGCTACTCCCTAACGCGAGATTTATTATACATGGTTGGACCATAAAGTAAATGATTAAATCAAAGAGAAAGGGTATACTGAATGTATGCAGGATATAAACGTGAATGATATCCG
>CALVCY010000135.1 GCA_944326175.1 uncultured Erysipelotrichaceae bacterium | reverse complement strand
GGCCACAGCCTTGCTTCGATTTCACTGATTTCATCGTGATGGTCTAACGCCATGGAAAACCTCCTTCATCGTTTCGATGCTATAAGTATACTCAGCAAATCAGGGATGGTCGAACCATCCCTGAATTGGTTTTTCAATCAATCATTGATCATGGTGTCCCAAACACCGATTCCGGTTTGATCCGACAGGGTGTACCGCCGACTTCACATCGACTACCTAATCCCCATCCGGCACCGAATGTCAGATCTCCGTTCCATTGACTGGCATATTGTTTACTGGAACCATCGAATCCAAGATCCGTGACCTCCACATGACAGTGTGGTCCACTGGAGTTACCACTACTACCCAGCTGAGCGATGGCTTGACCAGCCGATACCGCATCACCGACCGATACACTGATCGTATCCTTCAATAAATGCAGATATTTGATGCCATAAAGATGACCATTGATGTTGACCACCATATAGATCTGGTTGCCACCACCCCATGTACCACCATAAGCATTGCCGCATCCATTGCCTAAATTTCCATATTCACACCCATTGACGGTATTGAGCACGATCCCATTGCCCACAGCAACGACTGTCGAGCCCAAAGGTGCTGCAAAATCCTGGCCCAGATGCATACCACCACTTGGATAATACCATGTACCGGCTGACGTCGATGCACTGGGAACTGGAACGGTCCATCCCGCCGATGGTCCTGGATCCGCCCCACTGGCGGCGATGGCTTCTTGGATGGATTCTAAGTTCGCGGCCAATTGGTTCCCTTGCGCTTCTAAATCAGCACTTTGCTTTTGGAATTCTTCCGCGACCACTTGAGCCATATAGCGCTGGGACGCGATTTCTTCCTGACGGGCGACCACTTGGGCTTTGGCGTCATCCAATTCGACTTTCTGTGCTTCCAATTCACTTCGATCCGTTTCCAGTTTATCCATCAAACTGTCCAATTCTTCCCGTTGGGCATTTTCATAACTGCTGACGGCATTAAGTACACTGGTGCGACGCAACATATCATCAAAACTGGTCGCGCCCATCAAAAAATCAAAATATTGGTTCAACCGCATGCTGCTTTGGTTGGAAACCATCCGTTGTTTGATGGCATCGATCAATTCATCGATCCGTGCCTGGGTTTCGTCGATTTCCGCTTGTTTGGCGGATATCTGGCTTTCCAAGGTCGCGATCTGGGTATTGAGTTCAGTGATCTGAACCGATAAGGTATCGATTTGTTGGTTATAATCGGCGATCAGATTTGTATAGTACTCAATATTGGCGGCGATCTCTTCACGCTGGGCTTCGATATCGGCGATCTGTTGCTGGATCGATTCACTTTCACTGACCAAGCAACTGGTATAGGTTTGGCATGCGCTGGAATTGCCATTGCCGGTACACACGGATGGATCTTGATATTGAGAGCAATCCACTCCATTGTCATCGTCTTCACCATAGATCGGGATGGTCATGGTCAAACCAAGTAACAGTGATAAAACCAAATGCGACCACCGTTTCATCGTGTCCACCTCAAATACTTGGTCACGGACAAGAATGATCCAACAAAGCCGATCAGGATGGCAAAACCAAGCAAAAACAATCCGATATATAAAATAAAGGGATGCGGTGGGATCAAGACAAAAATACTGCTCAACAATACCCCACCAGTATAGTTATAGAGATAAATATAGCCAAAAACGGTCACGATGATGGGGATGATCGAACCCAATATCCCGATGATGATCCCTTCCACCAGAAACGGTGCACGGATGTATCCGTTTTTGGCACCGACGTTGCGCATGATGGAAATCTCTTTTTGACGTGCAAAAATAGTCAATTTGATCGTATTCTGGATCAAAAACATCGTTAAGATCGTCAATGCGGCGACGATGATCAAACCACCGTTACGCACCACATCAAGCATATTGATCATCTGCAATGCACTGGTCCCACCATAGTTGACATCGGCCACACCATCGATATTGACAATGGCATTGGCGACTTCTTCCAAAGATCGTCCATCTTCTAATGTTACATAATACGCATCATGAAGTGGATTATCGCTCATGATCAGATCCACGATCGCCTGATCAGCTTGGGAATAATTATCCAAATAATACTGGGCTTCATCATCCTTACTGGAAAAAGTCACGCTGCGCACACCAGCAATATCACTGATGGCTGCACCGATATCCGCTTCGCTTTGGGCATCTTCATGGTCATAATCGATCAATACCGAGATCTGCACCTGTTGTTCGATATCTCGGGTGATCTCATTCATGTTGATCATCAACACCGCAAATACAGAGACCAATATCAACGTAATCGTCATCGCGGTCGCTGATGAAAACGCCATGGATAAATGGCGTCCGACGCCATAGAATCCTTCACGGATATGGCGGAAGAAACGTCTAATCATGGCTGAAATATCCTCCCGCATCACTGTCGGCCACGATGTGGCCGGCTTCAAGGGCAATGGTGCGCTTGCGGTAGCGTTCCACAATACCGCGATCATGGGTGACCATCACGATGGTGGTCCCTTCTTCTCGGTTGATTTTTTCCAATAGCCGCATGATCTCATTGCCCATGGTCGGATCCAAGTTTCCAGTGGGCTCATCCGCGATCAATACTTTGGGTTTATTGGCAATGGCCCGTGCGATGGCCACACGTTGTTGCTGGCCACCGGAAAGTTCATTGGGAAACGCATTGGATTTTTCGGTCAGATCCACCATACGTAATACATGTCGCACACGGGAGCGGATCTTGTCCCGTTTCATATCGATCACTTCCAAGGCATAAGCGATGTTTTCAAACACGGTCTTGCTTTCTAACAGACGATAATCTTGGAAGATGACACCGATATTGCGTCGATATAAAGGCACTCTGCGTTTGGGTAATCGGCCCACATCGATGGTGGCGACTTTAACAGTCCCACTGGTGGGGATCAATTCACCATCCAGTAACTTGATCAGAGTGGTTTTACCACAGCCGGTCGGTCCGATGATATAGACGAACTCGCCGGCTTCGATTTTCAAATTGACATTGTTCAATGCATTGACACCGGTGCGGTAACGCATTTTGACATTGGTTAATTCGATCATTGGTTCTCCTTTGTTCAAGGTTGTATCCGGCCAAAATAAAAACGTGTCGGTTACATTTTTAATATTATGGATGAATTGGGTGAAAATGAAAAGTAACGGGGATGGATTTCACGTCACTTTCAAAAAGAATGCAATAATGGTTGGACCAAGGAAGAATGGAACGATACATTTCCATGGTCCAACCATTTTTTGGCATTCATGCTGTTTTCTGTCTCTTTAAGATATGAAGGAGTATTCGTTAATGCACCATTTGATTCCTTGGTTGAACCATCGCATCATCGCTTCGTATCCTCGTCACAGAATAAAATGTGATCATTCATTGAATGAGCGGGATGCTTATACGATCTATCTGATCCGAAAACATATTTGTTCTCTATTGCAAAAAGAACCGACGATGTCCCTTGGCAAACTTGCTATTTTGATGGATTTGAACATCAATACCCTCAAATACCATATCCGTGTATTACAAGCCAATGGCAATCTAAAGTATATCGGGAAACGTTACCATGGGATCTGGGTAGTGCAAAAACCATTCAAACGAAAATAGACCCGCTTGAAGTGCTCAATGGTCCATATTCAGCACGATCGCTTGACGCGCTTTGACGGAATTTTTGCAATCCAGTATCCGTTGATTGCTGCTGCCACGGAATGCCAGACCCGGATTTTTGAGATCTTCCACGAATGGTCCATCCACCAAAATATCGATACACTCCAATAAATCGATCAAATGGGGATCTTGATCCGCTTTGACATCCATCAGATGTTCAAACGTGAAGCCACTGTAACACCAGATGGATTTATTGGGATACATGGCTTTGACCGTTTTGCAAAGATCTAGCAAAGCCTCCTGGTTTTCCGGTTCCAACGGTTCTCCGCCGAGCAATGAAAGACCGGCAATATAATCGGGTTTCAACCATTGCAAGATGGTTTCGACCACCGTTTGATCAAATGGTTGACCATATTGAAAATCCCATGCCTCTTCATTAAAGCAATTCTTGCATTTGTGACGGCACCCGCTGACGAATAACGATACTCTTACCCCTTTGCCATTGGCGATATCAAAGTTTTTCAAACTTGCATAATTCATAGTTTTACCTGCATAGACCATCAATGGGAATATGCAGCGCATATTCCCATTGAACCATTAAAGATGCGTGACGCGGGACTTGATTTCCTTGGTCTTACCCACGTTCCAAAAGTTTTCTCCCAGATAACCACAAGTTCTGCGCGTGACATTCATCTTGTTTTTATCTCGGTTGCCACAATTTGGGCAATACCATTCCCCATTGTCATCGATCATGATCTCCCCATCATAACCACACACTTGACAGTAATCGCTTTTGGTATTGAATTCCGCATACTGGATATTGTCGTAAATGTATTTGACCAATTCACGCAATGCATCCAGATTGTTTTTCATATTGGGGATCTCCACATAACTGATGGCACCACCACTGCTGATCGGTTGGAACTGGCTTTCGAACTTGAACTTGCTGAACGCATCGATATGTTCACGAACATCCACATGATAACTGTTGGTGTAATA
>CALVCY010000134.1 GCA_944326175.1 uncultured Erysipelotrichaceae bacterium | reverse complement strand
TCGAACCATGATCATAATCATCCAACAGCGTTAATGCGTTCTCATACTTTTCGATGACATCCAGTACCTCTGCCTGTTCCAATTCAAGCGTGGAAGCAAGCATCCGCGATTGGATTTCGATGGTCTTATTCAAGACTTCAAGTCGCTTCTGGTTGGCTGCATACCCTTTGATCATATAGTCCTTTAGAATGGAAGTCGCCCACTTACGGAAAATGATTCCGTTTGGCGATTTCACACGATATCCAACCGCCAAAATCATATCCAAATTGTATATTTTGACCGTTCGGCGGACTTTCCTGCTCCCTTCAACCCGAACTACCGAGGATTCCTCGGCAGTTGAATCATCCAATTCCTTTTCGAGCAGAATGTTTTTGATGTGCAGACTAATGTTGTCCACGGTTACATTGAACAATTCAGCCATTTGGCGTTGAGATAGCCACACGTTTTCGCGATTTTCGCTTACTGTGACCTCCAACTCCAATTCTCCATTTTTGAATACTACAATATCATTTTTCATATTCATTCCTCTTATACTTTTCGGCGCCGCAAGGAGATTATATGGTTTTGAAATCGACTTGTCGTCGGTTTGCAAGCAAAAGATGGGTGGGATTTGAAAAAGATGGGTGGTGGGACATATGTCTCAGCAAAAAACTATGAAAATCAAGCGATGATTCCAGGGCTAGCAGATGGTATGACCATGGGATAGTGATACGACAAAATACACCAATGATCATCCATGTGATAAAGACGACGCAGGTTGCCTTCGATCATCACCCGATACATTCTGCCAAAACCGCCGGTTTCGGCAGAATGATCACTGATACTTAAAATACGATCGATGGTATACCAGCGATGGTTCAACCACAATTTGAGTGGAATGATTCGACCATGGTGGTTATAGACGATCATTTCCACTTTCTGACTAACGACCATTGAAATACCCTCGAGGATAGACTACATGCTGATCTTTGATATGTTCATCCGTAAATGGTCTGTTCAATAAGTCACTGGTTTTACCAATACTGGTAAAACCATATCGATTGCGAATGGTATCCACCACCACATCCACATCATGACTTTGCTTGTCTTTATATAAGATATATTGGTTATCTAAAGAAAGTTTTTGGAAGACCTTGGTCTTATCATACGTGACCATGGATACAGTGATCTGACGCAATGGTTTACTAAAATCATAACGTTGACTCAATAATGCCAGGGCTGCATTGGCGATCGTTTCACTGGAATCCGTATAATAATCCAATTTCTGTTGCATCTGATACCACATCAAGGCATTGTCTCTGAAAAACAAAGAGACGGTATTGCCGACCACATTGGCTTCTTTCATGCGCGATGCCACAGAATCGGATAAGACGTTGATCATCAACTTTGCATCATCCAATGTGCTCATATCATGGATGGTGGTCAACCCATTGCCCATGCTTTTAGGTGTGGGTGATGGGGCATCGATCTTTGCCACTTCTTGATGATCGATCCCATTGGCAAAATCATGGATGATCTGGCCCATTTTCCCTAGTCGGTCGACCAACATTTTGACATTGGCACATGCCAATTGTCCGATGGTATGGATCCCCATAGCTGCTAATTTGGGTGCCGTGGCATAACCAACATAGAGTAATTCACTGACTGGTAGTGACCAGACGATATCTTTATAGTTATCTTTGGTAATGACCATCAACCCTTGATGTTTGTATTGATCCGATCCGAGTTTGGCATAGATCTTGTTATCGGCTAAACCGATGGATATGGTCAAACCACATTCATCCATGACTTGTTTTTGGATGGATTTGACCAGTTTTAATGTATCTGGATACATCCGTGTGGTTTCACTCAGATCCACCCATGCTTCATCCATCCCAAAGCTTTCTACCCGTTCGGAGTAGCGGGCATAGATGGCTTTGACCTTATTGGTCACCTTGATATAGGTGTCATAATGTGGCAAAACGATCCTTAAATCTGCGCACGCGTTGCGTGCTTCCATCAGGGATTGAGCTGTGGAGATGCCACGGCCACGGCATTCATTGTTTTTGGCTAACACGATACCATGACGTTTTTCTTCGTGACCGCCAACGACCATTGGAATATATCGTAGGGATGGATTGAGCATTTCCTCGATCTGTGCGTAGCAGTGGTTGATATCCGCATGCATGATGATTCGTTTCATAGCGGTATTATAAAAATCCAAGATAGAGTTGTAAGACTTGACATGCATCGATTTTATTTGGTTTGTCTAACAACATTTTCGGTTTTCGTGTATTTTTACCAAAAAACATTTTCGGTTTTCGTGTATATTTGGCCGAAAACATTTTCGGTTTTCGTAATCAAATTTTAAATTCTGAAACGATATATATGGGGGTACCCTATCGACCGATCGTACGATTTCAAAGGGATCTAAATAAACAGTATGCGGAGCGAAGACAACGTGGCGAAAGCAGAGTATATAAAAAGAGGACTGCCAAAAACAAAAGTCTCCCTGATTAATCATCCAGGGAGACTATGCCTATAAATGTTAGATGGGGAGCAAGGAGCCACAGTAGTTTAAAGCGCATCTATAGTATCCCCACTCAAAAATTTAAAATGCCTTTGTGTGTTGGTTCAACCATTGATTCACTTTTAATATCAATGCAATGGTCTTACCATCGGTAATGGTATTGTCCATAATGTGCGTAATGGCATCATCCATGGTCCACGTATCGATTTCAATGAATTCATCGTCATCAAAATGGGTATGGGTTTGGGTTAGACCATATGCCAGATAACATTGAATGGTTTCGGATAAATACGCCCCACTGGGAATGAATTCCCCCATATCGATCCAATGATCGGCAATGACACCACACTCTTCTTCCAATTCCCGTTTTGCAGCTTGTAATAAGGTTTGATCGGGATGATCGGCCTTGCCGGCCGGTAATTCCCACACCATTTGGTTGACACCATGGCGGTATTGGTTGACCACATAGAAACTGTGGTCTGGGTTTAATGCCAGGATACAGACACCTTTGCAATGATGGATCTTTTCACGTAGATAGGTTTGACCATTGGGATAACGTACATGATCCGTGGTGATATCCACGAGAATGCCATGGTAGTTTAAAGTGGAATCGACCAATTCATAATTTGATTTGACCATATCATCCCCTCACTTTCATTGCTGCTCTTGCAGCGCGATCCATATCCCGTTTTTTACTGGTTTGACGTTTATCGGCCATGTTTTTACCTTTGGCGACACCAATGGTGAGTTTGGCTAAACCATGTTCAATGGTCATTTTCAATGGCACGATGGTATAACCATCTTTTTGAATGGCATCGGATAATTTATTGATTTCTTTTTTATGTAAAAGTAACTTGCGTACCCTGGTTTCATCATGGTTGAGATAATTGGCTTGTTTATATTGCGCAATATGCATTTCCTTGATACTGGCTTGACCATTTTTGATGGTGATATACGCTTCATTGAGTGATACCTTATGGGCACGCACACTTTTGATCTCACTGCCGGTCAATACGATACCCGCTTCATAGGTATCCTCGATAAAATAGTTATAACGGGCTTTACGATTTTCGGCGATGAGCTGACCCATTGGATTTCACCTTCTTTCTGGATTTGGATTTTTTACGGGTTTTCGATGCGCTGGTCTTACCATATTCCAATGTTGCGATCACCCGATGATTCATTGAATCAATGGATGTGATCCGGATCTTGACGTGATCCATCAAAGCAATGGTTGGACCATAGTCACTCCAGGCTTCGACATAGGGATAATACGTCGACCAATAATACGGGGATAATTCAAATGGAACAAACACATCGATGTTTTGACTGGTCGTCATAAACATCCCACTATTGGTAATGGAATCGACCATCGCATCCATGATGGTTCCCACATATTGACGCATATACGCGCAGCATTTCAGATCGACCGCTTCGCGTTCGATCTGTACCGCACGGATCTCTCGATCCGATAGATGCAAGGCTTTATCCATCATATTGCTATATGCTTGCTCATCCATGGTTTGATCATGGAACACATAATAATGCAGCATCCGATGGACAAACAGATCTGGATATCGACGGATCGGGGAAGTAAAGTGACAATAGGTGGTTAGACCAAGGCCATAATGTGGGGTACAGATCTCACTGTAGCGTGCCTTTTTCATTGTCCGAAGTAATCGAGCATTGATGATTGGATAAGCCGGTTCGTTTTTACAGCTTTTGAGATATTGCGCCACAGTGAATGAGTCCATCAGATCTAAGTTCGAGGGCAAAGGGATATAGATTTCTCTGGCAAGATCGTTGAATTGGATCAATCGATCCGAATCGATACCTTCGTGGATGCGATAGATCCCCGGGATATTGTGATCGAGAAGATATTGTGCAACTGTGACATTGGCTTCGATCATGAAGTCTTCGATCAATTGCTCGGCTTGACCGTCTTTTCGAGTCGTGATTTCGATCGGATTTCCTTGGCGGTCCACTTGGATCTGCAATTCTTTAGAATCAAATTCAATACCGCTAGTCGCATAGCGGATCTTGTGGATTTTTTTGGAAAGATCCAATAATGTGAATAGATCGTCACCGATCGTATCATAGGGGAAAGTTGGATGCATGGGATCATCAAAGAAGGCATTGGTTTGACCATAGGTCAAGCGATGATTGGATCGGATCACACTCAATTGGATGGTCGAATCCCGTTTATTCCCAACGTTATCATAATCCATCGATACACTGATGGCATAACGATCTTCACCGGGGTTTAAAGAACATGAACCATTGGATAATGTTTCCGGAAGCATTGGTATCACCATACCCGGTAAATAAATACTGGTCCCCCTTTGAT
>CALVCY010000133.1 GCA_944326175.1 uncultured Erysipelotrichaceae bacterium | reverse complement strand
GAATGATTTTCCTGAAATGATCTGGTGACGATAGAGAAGTGGTCACACCTGTTCCCATCCCGAACACAGCAGTTAAGCACTTCTTCGGCGACGATAGCACTTTGCAAAAATAGCACGTTGCCAGGTCCATTGAATCCCATGGTGCACTACCATGGGATTTTTTTGGATGGTCAAACCAAAAAATACGTCATCCAACTAGATGACGTATTTCAATGGATCACAGTAAAGGAATATTCAATCGCTTCGCCAGATCCAAGGTTTTTTGATCCCATACACTGGCTTGCACTTCACCGATATGGATCTTTTGCAATAATAGCATGCATAAGCGGGATTGGCCGATGCCGCCACCGATCGAATAGGGTAATTGATGATGGAGGATACTTTGGTGATAGGGGAGTTGTAGCCGTTCGCTGACACCGGCAATCTTGCACTGTTGGGCAATGCTGTCGGCATTGACACGAATGCCCATACTGGAAAGTTCGATGGCACATTGCAATGGTTCATACCAGATCATCAGATCGCCATTGAGTTGCCAGTCGTCATAATCCGGTGCTCGACCATCGTGTGGTTTTCCATTGGATAAGGGGCCACCGATCCGAAGGATGAAGACGGCGCCGTATTGTCGGCAGATTTCGTTTTCACGTTGCTTGGCATCCAAGTTGGGATAGCGATCCAAAAGATCTTGGGAGTCGATGAAGATCAATTCATCCGGGATGTGATAAACAGCATTGGGGTAGACATACCACACTTCATGTTCCATGTGCTTGATCACTTTATAGATGGTATTGACCGTCGCCTTGAGGTATTCGATGGTTCGATCACTTTCAGCGATGACTTTTTCCCAATCCCATTGATCGACATAGATACTGTGCAGATTGTCCATGACTTCATCTCGTCTAATGGCATTCATATTGGTAAATAAACCGGTATGCATGGTATAACCATATTTTGCCAACGCATATCGTTTCCATTTTGCCAGTGATTGGACCACTTCCAGATTTTGTCCTTCGATGGCTTTCGCATCAAAACTGACTTTACGTTCAACACCATTTAAGTCATCATTCAAACCACTACCCGTTGGTAAAAATAATGGTGCGGATACGCGGGTAAGATTCAATTGTTTGCCCAATTCTTTTTGGAATTTGTCCCGAATGATACGGATCGCTTCTTGGGTTTGATTGATGGATAATTTCGATTGATATTGTGTTGGATTGATCATAAGGTTTACATCTTTCTTTTAGGATAGCAAAAACGAGCTATAGCTCGTTTTTGATGGTCGTAACCACTTCATCCAGTGAAATATCCGTGTGGTCACTTTCATTTCTACGCTTGAATTCCACCATACCGTTGGCAATGCCTTTTCCAATGGTGATGCGATAAGGGACACCGATCAAGTCCATATCCTTGAATTTGACACCTGCTCGTTCATTGCGATCATCTAGGATACAATCGATCCCATTAGCATTGAGGGTATCATAGAGATCATTGGCAACTTTTCGTGCCGTTTCGTCTTTGATATTGATCAATACGATGGCTACAGTATACGGCGCAATGTTTTTGGGCCAAATGATACCATGTTCATCATGATTCTGTTCCACGATAGCTCCCATGCATCGTCCAGGTCCGATTCCGTAGCTGCCCATCCATACCGGCTGCAATGTATTGGTTTCATCGGTATAATACAAATTCATCGCTTTGGAATATTTGGTTCCTAATTTGAATGTGTTGCCGATCTCGATACCTTTGGAGAATGCGACCGGGGCACCGCATATAGGACATTTATCACCTTCAACGATAAAGCGGATATCCACAATGTGAGTGGGGGTAAAATCCGATAAATTGACATGGATGTAATGATGATCATCTTGGTTTGCACCAACGATGAAGTTGACCATATGTGTGATTTCATGATCCATGACGATATCGATGGATAAACCGATCGGACCGGCAAATCCGACTTTAGCATGTGTTACTTCTTCGACAATGGAAGCTGGAGCCAGTTCGACCGTGGTCGCACCATATAGTTTTTGTAATTTCGTTTCATTGACTTCCCGATCCCCACGAACCATCACGGCAACCGGTTTTTCATCCACCAGATAAATCAGTGTTTTGACGAATCGGGTCGCATCTTGATGCAAATAGTCGCATACTTCTTCAATCGTTTTGGCATCAGGGGTATAGACCAATTCTTTGGCTAAAGTAGCTTCATTGACGACATGGTCGAGATCATCCACACATGTAGCCACTTCCCGATTGGATGAAAAGTCACAATGCGGACAATAAACCACCGTATCCTCACCGATCGGTGTGATGGCCTGGAATTCTTCGGAAAGCAATCCACCCATGATACCGGTATCGGCGCGTACGATGCGATAATCGATTCCCATGCGGTCAAATGACTTTTTATAGGCTTCAAACATTTTTTGATAGGCGACATCTAATCCGGCTTCATCCACATCAAAGGAATAGGCGTCCTTCATGGTGAATTCACGTACACGGATCAAGCCGAATCGAGGTCTGGGTTCATCCCGGTACTTGGTCTGGAATTGATACAGATTGAAAGGCATATCTTTATAGGATTTGATTTTCATCTGTGCAGCCATAGCAAATAATTCTTCGTGGGTTGGACCAAGCACATAATTTTTATTGTTACGGTCTTTAAGTGCGAACATGGAACTGCCAAAGCCTTCCCGTCTTCCGCTGGCGACGTAGACGTCTTCCGGAATGAGGGAGGGCATGCGCAGTTCCTGGGCACCGGTGGCATCCATTTCTTCACGAATGATCTGAATGATCTTTTCTTGGACTCGATAACCCAATGGCATCATCATATAGACACCGGCACTGCTTTTTTTGATGAATCCCGCTCTGACCAAAAGATTGCCGGAAATGCTTTCCTCATCCTTGACATCTTCACGCAGGGTATAAAAGAAACTCTGACTTAATTTCATGGACTCACAGCCTTTCTATTAATAAATTTAAATACCGAATGATTATACCATTTAGCATTTGACAATGAAGGGTTTTCGAATAGAATGAAACAAATCAAAGGGGGAGTTATGGCAACTTTTTTAAATGAACCGTCGCATACTTTCAGCGAATATCTACTCATTCCCGGTTATACGGATGAATCCTGCGTTCCGGATAATGTTTCCTTAAAAACACCATTGGTCAAATTCAAACAAGGAGAACAGCCGGCATTGAGTCTGAATATCCCGATGGTTTCCGCCATCATGCAGGCGGTTTCCGG
Organism: uncultured Erysipelotrichaceae bacterium; assembly: GCA_944326175.1. Next base: position 6,346 of record CALVCY010000133.1, on the reverse strand, counting down.
ACCTCGACTGGCTGTGGCATTAGCCAAGGAAGGCGGACTCAGTTTCATTTATGGTTCCCAATCCATTGAAAGCCAGGCTGCTATGGTTCGTCGCGTCAAAAGCGAAAAAGCCGGCTTTGTCGTTTCCGATTCCACATTGCGTCCGGATCAGACATTGAAAGATGTCTTGGATCTTTTGGAAAAAACCGGACATTCCACCATGCCGGTGACGGTAGATGGCGATCCGCATGGCATTTTGGTCGGAATGGTCACCGGAAGAGATTATCGAATTTCCCGCATGAGTCTGGATGAAAAAGTCGAAAACTTCATGACCCCATTCAAAGATCTGGTCTATGGTAATTTAAATGATGATCTGACCCGTTGCAATGATCTGATCTGGGATCACAAACTCAATTCGTTACCGGTCGTGGACGATCATAATCATCTACAGTATCTTGTTTTCCGCAAGGACTATGATGCGCATAAGGAATATCCGTTGGAGTCCTTGGATAGTGAAAAACGCTTTCTGGTCGGTGCCGGCATCAATACCCGTGATTTTGCCGAGCGTGTCCCAGCTTTAGTGGATGCCGGTGTGGATTGTCTATGTATCGATTCTTCCGAAGGCTATTCTTGCTGGCAAGCCAACACATTGAAGTGGATCCGTGACCATTATGGCGATGATGTCAAAGTCGGCGCCGGAAATGTGGTCGATGCTAAAGGATTCCGTTTCTTAGCTGAAGCCGGGGCCGACTTTGTCAAGATCGGGATCGGGGGTGGTTCCATCTGTATCACCCGTGAAACCAAAGGCATCGGTCGTGGTCAGGCCACCGCGGTCATTGAAGTGGCCAAGGCCAGAGATGAATATTTTAAAGAAACTGGTATCTATGTCCCCATCTGTTCCGATGGCGGTATCGTTTATGATTATCACATTACCTTAGCTTTGGCTATGGGTGCTGATTTTGTGATGTTGGGTCGGTACTTCTCTCGTTTTGAAGAAGCCCCGACCAATAAAGTCATGGTCAATGGTACGTTCATGAAAGAATACTGGGGCGAAGGCAGCAACCGTGCCCGCAACTGGCAGCGCTATGACTTGGGCGGCAAAGGCAAATTGGCCTTCGAAGAAGGGGTTGATTCTTATGTTCCTTACGCCGGAAGTTTGAAAGATAATGTCACGCAGACGTTATATAAAGTCAAAAGCACGATGTGCAATTGTGGAGCCACATCCATCCAACAACTGCAACAAAAAGCAGTTTTGACACTCGTCAGTGCCACGTCCATCGTGGAAGGTGGTGCGCACGATGTACTGGTCAAGGATAAAACGCCGTCGATCAATCAATAAGTATTGATTATCACAAAAAAGAAAAAAGTCTCGATGTTAGTCGGGACTTTTTTTCGATGGATATATGTTAAATTATAGACATGAAGAGTACGAATAAATTAAAAAAAATCATGACTGCCGCTTTATTGACCGTCACGTTGATGGGTTGCCAGGAAAATGATGAATCAGCATCTTCTGCATTCTTTTCAGATATTACACATCTAAGGGAAAATGGTGGGATCGAAATTTCTTGTGTCGCTAAGGAAGGAGGGTTCAGTGCGTCCAGTGTCGGATATGTGTTGGATACGGATACACAAATCGATTCGATCTTGCAGAATTATGTCACAGCAAACAGTGTTGAAGTGATCGACGAATCCGTAAAAGATGCGATCCGTTATGGGATCCATGCTCGCAACAATTGGATAGATCATCTGTTGCATTTCATTAACGATGGTTCAACCAAAGTCGAAGATGAATCTGTATTTGATAACGCTACTGATAATCCCATGATCACAACAGATCGTGTTGTGTTTTATATCGATGGCCAAGACCATTTAAAAGTGGTTTCACAAAGCGATGATGCATCTTCATTACAAGGTGTTTATACCTGCGAAGGGATCAGTGATCTGATCGATCAATTTCTATCTGATCAATCCATACATTCGGAGCTGATTTACGAATTGATCAGAAATTGCAGTGATCCTAACGAATAACCTAAAGGCCGCAATGTTGCGGCCTTTAGGTTATTATCCGTTGGCTTGCTGGGTTGCAACCAACGCATCGATTTCGCTTTTCAAACGCGTAACGATCTGATCTTGAGGAATGGTTTCAACAATCTTTCCATGTTTGAACAACAGTGCACTGTCTTTACCACCGGCAACACCGATATCCGCCCGGGATGCTTCTTGTGGACCATTGACGGGACAACCCATGATGGCTACGGTGATGTCTGCATGGATGGTGTTGACGTAATCCTCGATTTCATTGACGATGGGCAACATATCATACTGGATGCGACCACAGGTCGGACAAGCGATCAAATTGACCACGCCTTTGTATAGACCAAATGCAGCCAATAGTGGTTTGGCCACTTTCATTTCTTCCACGGGGTCTGCCGATACGGATACACGGATAGTATCTCCGATGCCTTCGTGGATCAACGTCCCCAATGCTGCTGAGCTTTTGATGGCGCTGCCAAGCAGTGTTCCCGCTTCCGTTACACCTAGATGTAACGGATAGGGGAACGTATTGGCAGCGAGTTCATAACTTTCGATGGTCAATCCCACATCAGAGCTTTTAAACGACAAAACGATATCTTCAAAATCACATTGACGCAATAGATCCACATGATGCCATGCAGATTCGATCATGGCTTTGGCGGTAGGTTTGCCATATTTTACTAGTAGGTCTTTTTCCAATGAACCCGAATTGATGCCGATTCGAATGGGGATATGACGTTTTTTGGCAGCATCGGCAATGGTTTGGACTGAATTGAGTGGTAAATTGCCTGGATTGAGACGGATCTTATCGATACCGTTTTCTATAGCGGTCAAGGCATTATTGGGATTGAAATGGATATCTGCGACTAACGGTAATGGAGAAGATGCTTTGATCTTCGCAACGGCTTTGGCATCTTCATCATCCAATATCGCCATTCTGACCAATTGACAGCCAGCTGCTTTGAGTCGTTCGATTTGGTTTAATGTGGCTTCGACATCCTTGGTGCGGGTGTTAGTCATGGATTGCAGGATGATCTGGTTACGACCACCGATGGTCAGATTACCGACGGTAACAGGACGAGTATGGATACGAGTGATCATGGGTTTCTCCTTTTTTTAAGATGGATATTCAAATCATGGATATTATAACCGAGTGGTCAAATCAACGCATGTTAAAATAGTTCCAAAAAAGGGGATGAGCATGTGGGTAATCAATAATGTCAATGTCTACCGTACGTTTTCAAAACGATTCGTCCATGGTGCTGTTGCGATCGAAGATGATCATTTTTTCCGTTTTGTCACGGATATCGATCAATTGGGAATCGATGGTTCGACAAAGGTCATCGATGGACAAAATCGTTATATGGTTCCTGGATTGATCGATATCCATATGCATATCGAATCCAGTATGACCTTACCCACACCATTTTCTGCTAAGGTATTGGAATATGGTGTGACCACTGTGGTGGCCGATCCGCATGAAATCGCCAATGTATTCGGTTTAAAGGGTATTGATTTATATCTGGATATGGCGACTGTCATGGATGTTTACTATGGCATTCCAAGTTGCGTCCCATCCACTTCATTCGATTATGAAACCAGTGGTGCCAGCATCAGCGCAGAAGATGTCGCAAAGCTGTTGAAACACCCGAAGATCCGTTGTTTGGGTGAAGTGATGAACTATTTCGATGTCATCGATCCTTGTGGTAACACCACGATCCAAAAGATCATTGCTATGGTCAAGACCATGCGTCCAGATATGCCATTGGAAGCCCATTGCCCCAGTGTCAGCGGTAATGATCTCGCTGCGTTTATGGCCAGTGGCATCAATGCCGACCATACGTTACAGACACCACAATCCATCATTGAAAAAGTGGAAAACAATATGTTTTTGGAGATCCAGGAGAAAGTGATCACACCAGAGAATATCCAAACCATATTGGATCACCACTATGAAGAGTATGTGGCATTGGTGACCGACGATGTCTCGGTGGATCGCTTACAACAGCATCACTTGGATGGTGTGATCTTAAAAGCCGTGGAAAGTGGAATGCCCATCGAAACCGCGATCTATTGTGCGACGTATACACCAGCCAGACGGATGCATTTCATCGATCGGGGTGCCATTGCATCGGGCTTGAAAGCCGATTTTATCCTTTTGGATGATCTAACCACGTGGAAAGTCCACAGTGTTTTCAAAAACGGGATGCTCATGGTCGAACCATCCACAGGGATATATCCGCAAACTCCCAATGTATCCGTTGATCCAAAGTATCGTCATTCCATCCATCATGATCCAATGGATTCCACACATTTTGAATTAAAAGTATCATCCACCATTGATTCAGTTTTAGCCAATGTCATCGTCATCAATGATTCGACCAATGCGACCCAATGGGAAAAGATCCCATTGGATGTTCATGATGGCCTTGTCGATTACCAAAGTGCCGGCTTGTCATTGTTGGCCTGTATCGAACGCCATGGTCATGACGGCCATTATGCACTTGGGTTAGTCAAAAACGCATTCACCAAATCCGGTGCCGTCGCGACATCATTGGCCCATGATCATCACAATTTACTGGTTTTGGGAACTAATGCGCAAGATATGGCTAGAGCGGTCAATACTGTGATCGATATGCAGGGTGGGTTTGCTGTGGTGTCCGATCAAACCATACGTGCATCGATGCCCTTGCCGATCGGCGGGATCGTTTCCGATGCACCCATCGATACGATCGCGACCCAATTAGCCCATGTACGTCAAGCAATGGAAGATCTAGGGTATCATCACCACAACAGCATCATGTCTTTGGCCACCCTGGGCCTGCCAGTTTCTTATCGTTTGCGTTTAACGGACAAGGGGTTGATCGATGTGGCCACCCGTCAATTTGTCGAATTGTTTGATTGATACGATAAAGCGATACAATGACCATGCCATCATTGGTCAAATCATGTACAATATACCCGATTTAAATTAAAGGAGTAACCCTATGAGTCAAGTGGATATGAACACATTGGTCAATCATCTTAAATCCTATGGATTTGTATACAGTGGCAGTGAAATCTACGGCGGTCTGTCCAACGCCTGGGATTTCGGCCCGTTAGGTGCCGCGATGAAACAAAATATCAAAAATGCCTGGTGGCATCGTTTCATTCAAACTTCTCCGTATAATGTCGGCTTGGATTCCGCCATTATCATGAATCCGTCCGTCTGGCAGGCGACCGGTCATGTTTCCGGGTTTTCCGATGCCATGGTCGATTGCAAAAGTTGCAAATCGCGTTATCGCGCCGATCAATTGATCGAACAGATCAGTCAAGGCAAAATCAATCCAGAAGGCATGAGCCCATCTGAAATGGATGCCATTTTGGCTGATCCTTCTATGATTTGCCCCAAATGCGGCAAGCATGAATGGACCAATGCCCGCAATTTCAATTTGATGTTCAAAACATTCATCGGCACATTGGAAGACAGTAAAAGCGTCGTCTATCTGCGTCCCGAAACCGCACAAGGCATTTTCGTCAACTTCAAAAATGTCCAACGCACGACGCGTAAGAAAGTTCCCTTTGGCATCGGGCAAATCGGAAAATCGTTCCGCAATGAGATCACTCCGGGCAATTTCATCTTCCGTACCCGTGAATTCGAACAGATGGAATTGGAATTTTTCTGTGAACCGGGCAAAGATCTAGAATGGTTCGATTACTGGAAGAAGATGTGTATTGAATTTGTCGAGCAATTGGGTGTCAAAGCAAAGCATTTGCGCTACCGCGACCACGATCCGAAAGAACTGGCATTCTATTCCAAAGCCACGACGGATATCGAATATCTTTTCCCGTTTGGATGGGGTGAAGTCTGGGGCATTGCCGATCGTACCGATTATGATCTTAAACGTCATATGGAAGCCAGTGGTGAATCCCTGGAGTATCTTGATCCGACCACCAATGAAAAATACATCCCGTATTGCATCGAACCTTCCGTCGGTGTGGAACGCTTGTTTTTGATGTTGGCTGCTGATGCTTATGAACAACAGCAGTTGGAAAACGATACACGCGTGGTGATGCATCTGCATCCCTTGATCGCACCGATCAAAGCCTGTGTGTGTCCCTTGACCAAAAAATTAAGCGAACCGGCCAGTGCCGTTTATTCGCAGTTGGCTCAACATTTCAACGTGGAATACGATGAAGCCGGCAGTATCGGTAAGCGTTATCGTCGTCAGGATGCGATCGGTACACCGTATTGCATCACGTTCGATTTTGATTCCCTGGATGATCAATGTGTCACCATTCGGGAACGGGACAGCATGAACCAGCGTCGTGTGCCCATTGACCAGTTGGT
>CALVCY010000132.1 GCA_944326175.1 uncultured Erysipelotrichaceae bacterium | reverse complement strand
GCCAGGATGGAAAGATCATGGATAAAACCATCCATGTTTTCTTTTTTTAGTGAAAAGCCAAGTGCTGCAGCATGGCCCCCAAAGGTTTCCATATGATGGCTCAATGGGGATAATGCTTCATATAGATCGATCCCTTCAATGCTGCGCGCACTGGCTTTGGCCAGATCATCCCGCAATGAGATCACGATCACCGGTTTATTGTGTTTGGATACTAACGAGGATGCGACTAAGCCGATCAAGCCAGGAGATAATGTGGTCGAAACCACCACCTCGATGGTCGAATCCAAGATCACTTCCCCCTCATTGTTCGCTTGAGCAACGAGCGTTTTACGGGCTTGATTGACTTGATTGATCTTCGCTGCTGTGGTATGGACCATGGCTGTATCTTCTAATAAGAAATATGGGATCCATTGATTGGCATTGGTCGTTTCCATCCGTCCCAATGCATTCAATTTAGGGACCAGAGTAAACGCGATATCCGTGGATGTGTATGGACCATACCCATCCATCAATGCCATCAAATTGATCCAAGGATGGGTATTGAACTGGTTCAATCCATGTAAAACGATCCGTCGGTTCTCATTGGTCAATCCCATCATATCGCCGATGGTCGCCACCATCGCCAACATATCCATACGTTGATCCTTGACGAAATGACGAGCGATCTCATACACCACCCCAGCACCACATAACCCATGAAACACTTCTTCCATCAAATCAGGATGGACCGTCAATACATCCAATGGTTCACCCATGGTATGGTGGTCGCTGATCAATACATCCATGCCTAACGATAATGCATGAGCGATCGCATCATATGCCACGATCCCATTATCCACACTGATCAACAACCGATATCCTTTTTCATACGCTTGTTGGATGCGCTTCTTGTTCAAACCATAGCCTTCATTGAATCGATTGGGGATGTAATACCCATACGGGATCCCCATGGCTTTTAACAACAAGACCATGATGGTCGTACCACAGATCCCATCGGCATCATAATCCCCAAAGACGATGGTTTTGATCTTTTTAGCCTGGGCGTCTTTTAACTTAGCAACGGCTTGCTTGATGCATTCACTTTGTGAAAGTGGATAACATTCATTTTGATCCAACGAGTCAAGATAGTCTTGGTCATAACCATACACACTGCCGATCCAATTGACCCATTGCTCGCTTTCAAGCAACCCATCGGGTGCATGGACGATACGATACTCACTCATGTGCGGCCAAAGCGGCAAAGACATCCCCGCGCTGTTCGAAATTTTTGAATGCATCATAGCTGCTGGCAGCCGGGGAAAGCAATACGACATCCCCCACGATGCCAAAGCGTTTGATATGGGCCATCACACTGCCAAGATCATCCATGACCAATACTTCCGCTTTGCAATTGCCCATTTGCTTAGCGATGCGTTTTCCCGCACCATACATCAAATAGATGCGTTTGAGATCCGCTTTTTCCAACACGCGGATCAATGGGGTATAATCCACGCCCCGATCCATTCCACCGACCAATAAAATATTGACTTGCGGCAATGCAGAAAGAGCGGCAATGGTGGTTTGGGGCACGGTGGAAATGGAGTCATCATAATAGCAGATCCCTTGATAGTTACCAACAAATTGCAAGCGATGCGGTAAGGGTTGAAATGACTTTAAAGCATAAAGGAAATCACTGTCTTTGATATTGAAAGCATGGGTGCAAATGGCATAGACAATGGCGGTATTGTACAGATTGTGGATGCCTTTCAATGGGGTTTGCGTGACATAAAGATTGCCATAAGGGGTATGGATGAACCCATCTTCTTTGACATAGATATCCGTATTGGGATCATCCATGGAAGCGATGATGCAATGATCAGGATGGTCGAACCAAGATAAACATTGTTGATTGACGATGGCAAGATCACTATCTTTTTGATACTTGATCACATTGGCTTTGCAATGGGCATATTCACTAAAATCACGATAATGATCCAGATGTTCTTCATAAATATTCAAACACACCCCGATAATGGCTGAATCATGAACGAATTGGAGTTGGTGGGCACTGATCTCAAATACGATGAATGTTTTAGACGTGATCTTGTCGATCACATCGAAACATGGTGTACCGATATTGCCGACCAATAACGTATCGAATCCATTGCAGGATAACTGGTGGGCCAATAACGATGCGGTAGTACTTTTACCTTTGGTCCCCGTGATGGCGATGGTTTGACGACCGTATACCTGTAAAAACAGATCGGATTGACTGGTCAGATTATCGGTTGAAATGGTTTCATCCAATACCGGGATACCCGGAGACTTGAAAACGATATCGCAGGTTTTCAATTCCAATAGCGGGATCTGGACGGTATTTTCCAGTTCGATGGGTTTTTCATCGGCGACATAAAGGATCTTATCGGGAAACAAAGAGCGCAATAAACGATAGGTACTCATGCCTTCTTTGCCCATGCCCCAGATGCAGACTTTGGCTTTGTCACATTTGGTATGAAGCAGATTGATCAATCGTTGGTCCATAAATGTGCCTCCTTCATGGCAGTTTCGAGTTGGTGATAAAAATGATCAGGAACATGGTGGTCTTCACCATTCTGATGCAAGAGTTGATCTGCCTGTTGTAATGGTAAGACCATCTTAGCAAATTGGTTCAATACAATGGGTAGATGGTCTAAACCACGCTTTTGGATCGCTAAGGTGATGGCGGCGACCACTTCTTTGCGTGTACCCACGCATTCAAAGGGTTTGTTTTCATCCAGACCCGATAATTGACGATACAATGGCCAAAGGGTTGGATCATTGAGCATATCATGGTCAAAGATCTTCGTGATGGTCGCATCATCGACAAATGCACTCAACATGATGGCCACAAAGCAACACTTGGCACAATGGCCGCACCATTTTCCTTGTTTACTTCCCACATTACAACTTCGAAAATCAAACAGATAATCGTTGAAGTGGGTAAACAATGCGCTGATCTGCAATTCATTGAGTGGACGTAAAAAGGAAAAATAATGGATCTTTGACGATAAATAGGTATGGTTGAACCATTGGAAATCCGATTCGAATTCAAGGCTTTTGGAATATTGGTGATTGATCTTTTCATCCTTGATGGTGCTTTCATTGGCACTGGATTCATTGCTTAATGCAATATAAGGGATATGGTGGATATAACCACACAATACACTGGAAAATGCCACCAAAGCGCTGAATGGAGTATGCCCATTGAGGTATCCTTTTTGATTCAGTTGCAACATGGTAGGATCCAAAGAGCGATGGACATGGATAGTATGATCATCATCCAGTTTCAAGACATCTTTAGCATGCAATGCCGATGGGACATCATTGATGATATAACCATAGATATCGTGATATTGTTTGATGATATGGGCAGAAACATAGCTATCCTTGCCACCACCAAGAGGGACCATCACACCCTGATAGTCCTGAGTATCTTGATAATGGGACATCACGGTATTTTCGCAGATGATGGTCACAAAATCATCAAAGGATGTTTGGATCCCATTGACATAAAAGAATTCACCCAATCCGTAATATGCCAGTTTTTTGAACCACTTTACGGCTTGATGATCCAATGCTCCGCATTTGACCAACCATTGGGGAGAACAGGTGATCTTCCAATAGGAAATGGCTTCCACCATGCCAAGGGCAAACACCATCCGATTCAACAAAGGATCATGGGTATCGATGGTTAAACCATGTAAAGGAATGGTCCATTGGGGATGAAAACTGGATAGATGATCAATGGTAAAACCATAGGTGATGATCAATCGATCATCACTTTTTTCCATGGTATAACCATCGTATGAAAAGAAACGATGTTGGTTTCGATACACTTCAAAATCTTTTTGTCTTTCCATCACTTGCCCTCCTTGTGTCTTTTGATGCGATCCTTGAAGCGATCCACGATCGCTTCAGGGATCAGATTGGATACATCCCCACCATAATAGGCAATCTGTTTGGCAATGGAAGATGAAAGGAATGAATACTGTGGTCTAGAGATCAGAAAAAACGTTTCGATGGTTTCATCCAAGCTTTGATTGGCGATCGCCTGCTGCATTTCGTATTCATAGTCGGATACCGCACGGATCCCACGGATCAATACCCCTGCCCCATTGGCTTTGGCAAATTCCACGGTCAATCCAGAGCCGATCATCACAGATACATTGGTCAAACCACGGATACTGTCTTCGATCATCGCTTTGCGTTGGTCAACATCAAAAAAATAATGCTTTTGTGGATTTTCCATGATGGCGACGATCAAGCGATCAAACTGACGAGCAGCGCGTTCGATGATATCCACATGTCCTTTGGTGATGGGATCGAAACTTCCAGCATAAAGTGCAACTGTCATAGGCTTATTCCCCTTTGAATCGATAAAAATATAAACTGGTGCGACGATAGTCTTTTTTCTTGGTCAACACCAGATGCTCCATGGTTTCTGGCAAAAGATGAGTGATATCGGTTTCCACGATCAACGATCCATTTTCCGTTAAACGATGATGGATCGATACTTTTTCCATGATCGCATCATAAAGTTTATGCTGATCATACGGTGGATCCACATAGATCAGATCAAATGAACGATCGCATTGTTCCAAATAATTCACCACATCATCATTGATCAATGTGGTTTGACCATTTACTTTCAACAGCTCGATATTGGATCGGATCACTTGAAGTGCGCGTTTGTTTTGATCCACGAATACCGCATGGTCAAAACCACGGGATAGACATTCCAACCCGATCGCGCCGCACCCGGCGCAACAATCCAACATGGTCCCACCATCGAAGTATGGCCCGATCATATTGAATAAACTTTCTTTGATCTTATCTGCCGTCGGTCGGGTGGTTTGACCATCCAAAGTGTTCAATATCCGTGAACGGTATTTACCAGCAATAATACGCATACTAATGGATCTCCCCCATATTATACCGACAGATCACCGCCTGAGCCACCCCGATGGCCAACATCGTCGCCGCCGCGGAAGAACCCCCTTGCGAAAGCATCAATAATGGCACACCGGTCAACGGGATCAAACCGGTCTCCCCACCGACATTAAACAGAAAATGGACCACCAGATAAGTGGCGACACCAACCAATATGATCCTTCCCTTTTCACTTTTCATCTTGAATGCGTAATAAAATAACTGGTACAAGATCACCCCATAGGGAATCAATACGCCCAAAAAGCCGAGAAACCCGAGTTCTTCAACGATAATGGAAAGGATATAGTCGGTATTCGCGGCTGGGAAATTCATGAATTTACGCACGGAATTGCCAAATCCGACACCAGTAAGTCCGCCAGACGCGAACGCGACCAATCCATTGATCAACTGATAACCCGTATTGTATTGATCGACAAAGGGATCACGCGCAGAAAAGATGCGCGCTTTTTGATAATCTTTGAGCAATGGGATCATATCCACGATGGTTTCACCAAAGGGAGAGATCAAGATCACCAAGACGACGATCACACCAAAAAGGAATAGTCTTTTTTGAAGTCGATGGACATGTTCGATCCGTGGGGATTGGGGAACTAAAAGGCAAACGAACAAGATCATGGCCATGACCATGCCTGAACCAAAGTCCCCTTGCACCACGACAACGATCGCAACGAACATGATGGAAAAACCAAGGGCAACACTGTAGCAATGTTTATATTGCTTGAAGGATGCACTGCTTTGATCACCAAGATAAGCCGCAATGACCAAGATCAACGATACTTTTGCAAATTCGGATGGTTGCAATGAACCCAACGGACCCAATTGGATCCATGCATGCGCCCCACTGACAGCCGGAAAAGCCAATGGCATGACCAACGCGATCCCGGTTCCAACCACCAATACATTCAAAAAACCATTACTGGTCAGTAACTTCAAACGAAATCTTGTCGTGGCCACATGCATAGCGATCGCCCCTGCCCCAACAAATAATATCTGTTTAGCAATGGTTGAAATCAACGCGGAATAATCACCGGCTTCGATCCCCATAGTAGCGGAGGTGATCATCACACAACCATAAAAAGCTAAAGCCAAAATAGAAAAAAAGATCGGTTTGGATTTATAGGAAGTCACCCGTCGACGCGTGGTTGTCTCTTGATTCATGGATGTTACTGTCATAACGGATTTATTTTAGCATGGTTTGACCAAAGCACTTTGCAGGGTTTATGTGAAGGTATGGGATGGTTCAGCCATCCGTAAGCGCTTACGGATGGCTGAACTCTTAAATTCCTTGGTTTTCACCATGAAATCTGATGACAAAACCAGTCAAGATACGCTAAACTAAAGCAAGTGGATGACTGATGACAAAGAAGTCCGTTGCATTATGACCACTTTGAATACTCACACGATATTGATGGTTAAACCATGCAATATTTTCCACTTTTGTTTATTTTAAATCATAAGGTGAACCATGTTGATCAATAACGATACCATTATCAAAGATGATAATCCCCTGTTGCGCACCAAAAGCGCTGATATCCCTTTGCCCGCTAGCAAAGATGATTTGGAACTGGCAAAGACCATGATGACGTACGTCAAAGAATCCATCGATCCCAAATTAGCGCAAGAGAAAAATCTAAGACCGGCTGTGGGTATTTCTGCCATTCAAGTTGGCATTCCAAAAAAAATCACAGCGATCCGCATCGTGATGGAAGAAGATGAAAATGGTCAACCAACCGATGTGGTGGAATTATTATGGGCCAATGCCAAAATCATCAAACGTTCCGTTCAAAAGGCCTATCTGGATATGGGCGAAGGATGTCTATCCGTGCCGGATGAACATCCCGGCCATATCCAGCGGGCCATGCGCATCACCGTCCATGCCTATGATCTGACCAACGGTCAATGGGTCGATTATAAAGCCAGTGGATATTTGGCGATCTGCATCCAACATGAATTAGACCATTTCAACGGTGTGCTGTTTTACGACCACATTGATCCAACCGACCCGATGGCAGTCGATGAAAATGCCATTTGCATTAGCTAAGGAGAACCATGAAAACATCAACAACCTCAGATACACCCATCAAAAAGCGTGGTAGACCACGTAAAATTCAAACCAATGTGGAAAGTGGTCAAACCACTCCCCAACGTTTCGTCCACTCTCTTCCTTCCGACACGAAGATTTTTGCACTTGGCGGAATGAACGAAGTCGGCAAGAACATGTATTGCTTCGAACATGAAGATGAGATCATCGTGGTCGATAGCGGTGTCTTGTTTCCCGAAGATGAATTATTAGGCGTGGATTATGTCGTTCCAGATTATTCCTATCTAGTGCAAAATCGTGAAAAATTCAAAGCATTGATCATCACCCATGCTCATGAAGATCATATCGGCGGTATCCCCATTTTTGATGCAATATGTCGATGTGCCGATCATCTACGGATCACCGTTTTCCATTGAAATGATCAAACGGAAACTGGATGATCGCAAGATCACGACCAATGTCACCTATGTGCCCATCGACGGTAACAGTTCATTAAAGACCAAATATTTTACTGTTGGTTTTTTTAGCATGATCCACTCCATTCCAGGCAGTTATGGTGCCATCATCACCACGCCCAATGGTCGTATCATCACCACCGGTGACTTTAAGTTCGATTTGACCCCGATCGGTCAAAATGCCGATTATCAGAAACTGGCGTTTTCTGGTGCCAGCCAAGTGGATCTTTTGATGAGTGATTCCACCAATTCATTCGTGGAAGGCTTTTCCGTTTCGGAAAAGAAAGTGGCCAACAACGTGATGGAATTGATGAAAAAGACACCGGGTCGATTGATCGTATCCACCTTTGCTTCCAATGTGATACGCTTATCCCAGATTTTGGATGCAGCCATCAAACATGGTCGTAAGGTGGCTGTATTTGGCCGATCCATGGAAAATGTGGTCGATATCGGCCGCAAGATGGGAACGATCCACCTTAAAGATGATGATTTCCTCTCTGGTGAAGATCTGCCATGGGTCCCCAATGACAAGATCTGTATCGTCTGTACTGGCAGTCAGGGTGAATCATTAGCAGCGTTGAACCGCATTGCCAATGGTACTCATAAATACATCAAAATCATCCCTGGTGATACCGTAGTATTCTCCAGTAATCCGATCCCGGGCAACACCCAAAGTGTCAATGCATTGATCAATGCATTGACCCGAGTGGGTGCGACCGTGATCTACAATTCACCCCAACTCAGTCTGCACACCACTGGTCACGCATCGGAAGCGGAGCAAAAACTATTGCTACAATTGGTCAAACCTCATTACTTCATGCCCATGCATGGCGAATACAAGATGCTTAAAAAACACATGGCTTCCGCTGTGGAAGTCGGGATCCCCGAAGATCATTGCTTCATCTGCAATAACGGGGACGTGTTGATACTCAGAGATCATCAAGTCTTCATGAATGGCGAAAAAGTGCACACTGATGATATCTACATCGATGGTACTGACATCTCTGGATTGAACACCTCGGTGATCAAAGATCGACAGCTGCTAGCGGATAATGGTTTAGTGGCGGTCGTGGTCGGTATCGACTCCAGAACCAACACCATCATCAGTCGTCCCAATATCGTTTCCAGAGGATTAGTATTCATCAAAGAAAGCCAGACATTGCTCAAGGAAGCAGAACATGTGGTATTGAGTGCATTAAAAGCCAAGATGAGCCAGCGTATCACCTTCAACGATATCAAAAACACGATCCGCACTTCATTAGAACCCTTCTTGTTCAAGAAAACCAACCGCAATCCGATCGTCATCCCGGTCATTCTCAATCATGTGGATGCCATTGCTGAAATGCAGAAAAAACAGGAAGCACGCCGCAAAGCGCACGAAGCGCAGGCTGCTGAGTAATGATTTTTCATTCAAAAGCATAAAAATAAGGATACCGGCGCGTATCCTTATTTTTTGCATTCATCTCTTTGATTTGATGATTCACTGTTGATCGGTTTGCATCAATACTTCCATTACTGCTTGATGCGAATCATACGCATTTCGCAAATCGTCAAAATCACCCAAATCTTGCAAATGGATCGTACTGCAATCGATATGGTTGGACCATAATTCATCCCGTAAAGCCAGTGTCCCACCCAATTTTCCTTGAAGCTGAAGACGTACGCTTTTACCACGTGCGGCCATGAATGCGTCCAATGTTTCCACTGCACGATGAAAATCTTCATAACTG
>CALVCY010000131.1 GCA_944326175.1 uncultured Erysipelotrichaceae bacterium | reverse complement strand
TAAAGTATCCATGCTCCAGAATTCTTCCATCAATTGATTCCGGGTAAAGATATGATTGGGATAACTCAATAACTTAAAGAGGATATAAAATTCTTTCGCCGGTAATTCCATGGTCGAACCATCCACACTAACCGTTAATGCCGCATGATCCAAATGGGTATGAGACAAATCGATCCGATTGGTCGCTAAAATCTGATATCGACGTAACAATGCATGGATGCGGGCGATCAATTCATCCGATTCAATGGGTTTGACACAATAATCATCTGCCCCACATCCCAATCCTTTGACTTTATCCATCGTGGTTTCCTTGGCGGAAAGCATCAAGATGGGAATGGTCAAACCATGTTGACGAATGGTTGAAGCCACGGTATATCCATCCATTTTGGGCAACATGATATCCAATACCACACAATCGATGTGATGGTTTTCCAATAATTCCAGTGCGTGGATGCCATCATATGCTTGGATGACATCGAACCCACCTTGAGTAAGGACCATCTTGGTCAATTTGGCACTATTGGGATCATCTTCGACCAATAAAATCGTGTTCATAGTTCTATTTTATCGGATTCAATGGTTTAAACCATATGATTTGTATTCATCAATCGATGGTTTAACCATCAAACTTCCTTTATAATCATTGTCGTAGTGAAAGGAATGATTCTTGATGAGTAAAATTGCAATCATGACCGATTCAGGCTGCGGGATCTCCCCACAACAGGCTAAAGCTTTCGGTTTATATTTTCTTCCCCTTCAGATCAGCTGTGGTCCAACCACCTACCGCGATTGTTATGAAATCAGTACATTAGACATCTATCAACGCTTAGCTAAAGGCGAAATGCCCAAGACCGCCTGTCCCAATGGTGCGGATATCGATGATACTTTACGCGAAATCATCCATGATGGTTATGACCAATGCATTTTCATCCCGTTAAGCAGCGGATTATCCTCTACTGGTGAAAACGTACTCGCTTTTTCCAAAGAACATCCACTGGACTTACGGGTGGTCGAATGTGGTTCGACCTGTCAGGTCGAATTGCATGTCGCCCGTTATGCCAAAGCATTGGTCGATCAAGGTTTAGATATCGATACGATCATTGAAAAATGCAATGCCATGGCCCAAACCAATCAAAGTTTGGTCGTACCATTTGATCTCAATCACCTCAAACGTGGCGGTCGCCTAACCCCAATGGCAGCAAGTTTAGCCAATTTATTGAAAATCAAACCGGTTTTGTTATTATCCATGAAAACCAATGGTAAACTCGATGTCTATGCCAAGATCCGTACTGAACGCAAAGCATTGAGCTTTATCGTGGATGAAATCAAGAAAGCCTGTGGTCAAGACCACTATCATCTGTACATCCTGCATTCCAACGCACCGGCGACTGCCCAGCAATTGGAAGAAATGCTTCAGGATGGTTCAACCAATTTCACCATTGATACTGCATTGATTTCTTCCGTGATCGCAGTCCATACTGGATTGAATTGTGTCGCTATCCAAATGATCAAAGACGCCGATGACATGCACTAAACCAAAAGAAAACCGATCCATCTGATCGGTTTTCTTTTGGTTTAGTGAATACTCATCTTTTCGAATAATAACGCACTGGGTCCGATATAACTCATACTTTCCCGATAGCTTTCGCATACGGTATCATTACTGGCTTTCATGGTCTTAACCATCTCATAAAGATTACCGGAGATCGAAAAACCAGTTACCGGTAGCACTTTCCCGTCATGATGCAGATATGCCAAACGGACTTCTCCACCGAAATAGCCACTGGTTTCGATCAACTGCGGGCTAGAAAAATGAACGATTTCCAAATAATCGGTTGTCAGATCATGTATATCGAACCCATTTTCATACGACAATTCCATGATCGGAGCAGATCCACTGATGTGATCCTGGTTCAGATAATGCCCATAGACTAGATCACCATAAGTATCGATAAGTCGGCCATGATCAATGATCGTTCGATCATCGACCACTGTCCCATGTCCATCAAAGCCATCGGTCGAAACCACCCGTGGATCGCTCGCTTTGATTCCAATGGATAGCTGATCGTTTCCGATGGTTTGACCAAGGCTATAGCGATTCCGTTTTTCATAGATCTTGCGATATAAACCATTATGCAACAACGCACCCATCAACTTATTGCGCATTTCCCCTTTGATCAATACCGGATATTGTTCGACAGTTGACGGCATATCCACACAATGGGCTCGATCCAACGTCACATTGAAGATCTCTTTTACTTTTGCTTTGATCGTCTCCAGATCCACATGATCATCCACCACATCCAAATACAATTCGAATTCTTCGTTCAAACCATTTTTTGATGTCGGGATCAATTCGATCTCGATCCAATGGGTGGAATTGGTCAGTTCAACTCCCTTGCTGTTTTTAAACGTCGTTTGCACTTCATTGACAAAGATTTCAAGCGAATTGATCCATACATCTGAATGATGCTTAATTCCATAAATCATTGAACCCACTTGTTTGGCCAATGATTTCAATTGATCCTTGTCCCAAGGTATATTTGGTTTGACCATTTTATCCTGAGGATCTTGCAATGGATAATATGGATTCAGCGCCAATAATGCATTGGCTTTTGCCTGTTCGATCTTTGTAACGATGGATTCATCCGTATCACTGGGATCTAGTGTAAAGCTGGAAACACCACGCTTTTGGTCTTGATCCATATATACTTTGACCAATGTATCCTTGGTTTGACCATGGCGAACCGTTTCCAATCGATCCAGCACGTAAAAATGCTGGATCGATTGGATCAGAGAAGACTCGATCTCATAATCATCCACATTCGATTGTTTCAACAATACTTCAAGGCAACTCATCCCAATTTCACCTTCGCTTTCAAATACGGTCCCCCATCGGAAACCAATACCCATTCTTTGTATCCTTTCCCACAGGATCCAACACCATCCAATTCAAAGTCATCACTGACCATGGAAATAGAATGCAAAATATCCGGAACATAACCGCTCATCACTACTGGTGAAATCAATTTCCCAGTGAATTGACCATCTTTGATTTCTTTACCGAATTGGGCCGTGCATTGCATTTGCCAGTTTTTCGGATCTTCCATCCCGTTATTGGTATCAAAAAGCATGTAACCATATTTGATGGATTTGATCATATCCTCTAGCTTGTCATGACCCGGTTCAAAGTAAGTATTGGTCATTCTTGTATACATCTTGCGTCGAGGGGATTGGCGGCGGGCATTACCGGAAGGTGCTTGGTGCAATTGTGCAGCCGTGATTGTATCGGAAATACCCGTTTGCAAGATGCCATCTTTGATAATGGTCGTATCTTGCGCTGGTACGCCATCATCATCAAAAAAGTAAGAACCGCTGGATACGACCGGCAATGCCCCATCGTGCATATTGACCAATTTCGACGCCACTGGTTTACCGATATAGTCTTTGGCTTTCGCACGATTTTTGACAAACATATCCATTTCCACACCATGGCCAAAGGCTTCGTGGGCCAACAATCCACTGATGCCTGGGGATAAGATCACATCATACACACCCGGTGTCACCGGTGTTGCGTTCAACAGATCAATGACCAACGTACAGTTTTCTTCCACCGCGTTTTCCAATTGATCCAATGCATCTTCCATATTAACCGCCGTATAACCACGGAAGACTTCCTGTTGGACATCGTTCTCCTTGGCCATCAACATCATCATAGTCGGATTGAAATCATAACTTTGCTGCAGGAATCGATTTTTAGAGATATAGATGGCATCGATGCGACGCATCCCAGCGCGCAATACCTTATAAAAGATCCTCTGATCCTTTTTGTCGATTTGTTGCATGATGGCGCGTAATCGTTGCAAGATCGCATCGATCGTCAACGGATGTTGATCCAAGCGTTGTTTATCGAAGGTCAATTTGGTTTCTTCCATTGGCTGCAACCCTACGGATTGGATGGTCGATTCATCCATTAACATTGCTTTCAAATCGTCTTTGGTCAAACCCATGACATCATCCACAAATACTTCGTGGTTGATCCCATCATGAATGGCTTTGATGACAAAACCAAGATGATTGATGGAATCATCATTGGGTTGGGTGATATTGACCATATCATTCGTTAACGTCACATATGTGGTTTTCGTTTGTTTACCGAGGATGGAAAACGCATCGTAGTCAT
>CALVCY010000130.1 GCA_944326175.1 uncultured Erysipelotrichaceae bacterium | reverse complement strand
ATGGTCCACAGATGATGGTGACTTTCGAGTCATCCAGTGTAAAAGAAACCCCATTGAGTGCATGGATATCCACTTCACCGACATGATAGGTCATGCGGACATTATCAAACTGAACCAGATTCATGAGACTATTTTACATTGTTTTCAAAATTAGATGAAACTTCTGTTCGGTTTCATACAATTTCACAAAGTTGATCGATAAGAAAAGACGTCTGATCGTTCGATCAGACGTCCCAATGGTTAAACCAGAATCAGATGTGGGAATCAATAAATGCTTTAAGATCACTTTCCGGCATATATCCCATGGTCGTACCGATGGTTGAACCATCTTTGGTCATGATCAGCGTCGGAATGGACATGATCCCGTATTGTGCTGCGACATCCTGACATTGATCGACATCCACTTTCAGGAAAGTGACCTTATCTTGGTATTGCGTGGATAGTTTTTCAACGATCGGACTTAACATCTTACATGGTCCACACCACGTGGCATAAAAATCAATGAAACAAGTACCCTTGGAAATTGCGGCGTCAAATTCAGCTTTGCTGTGAATCATTTGCATGATTGAATCCTCCTTCTTATTTATGACTGAACTCATTATATCCAACAATGATCGATTCGTCTTTTTGAATGCTCATTGGATCGATTTCATATAATTTCGTATATTTATCAACCAGATAATCGATGTAGTATGACGGATCAAAGGGTTTGCCAGTTGCACGGGTCAAGATAGTATTGAAATCATGCAATGAGCCATCATGCTGGATGTTGGTCTTCAACCATTCCAATATCGTTGTGATATCACCATCAGAGAGAATGGCATCCACATCCATGGTTTGACACATCGTTGCATAGATCTGGGCAGCAATGGCTGAACCAAGCGCATACGTTGGAAAATAGCCAAATGATCCATCGGCCCAATGGACATCCTGAAGGATGCCCATGGTGTCACTGGGTACATCCACCCCCAGATAATCATGGTAATAACCATTCCATACCATGTTGAGTGGTCTGCCATCCAATTGCCCAGCAAATAATGCTTTTTCCATGGTATAACGGATCAAAATATGGATCGGATAAGTCAACTCATCTGCTTCAGTACGGATCAAAGATGGGGATGAGGCATTGATGGCTTTGATGAAATCATCAAAAACAATGGTTTGAAAATGCGGTGCAATGGTTTGCAGTTTTGGATAAAGCGTTTTCCAAAAAGCGGCAGATCGACCGAGATTGTTTTCAAACAAACGGGATTGAGACTCATGCATGCCACTGGAAATGGACCACGCTAAAAATGTACCGCTAATCGAATCATCCAACTGATGTTCATATGTGGCATGTCCGACTTCATGGATCAAAGAAAAGATGGCACTGGTCGCATCATGGTCATCATAAGCCGTGGTTACGCGTACATCATTTTTATTGAATCCATTGGTAAACGGGTGAGCCGATACCCCCATATAACCCCATGAGGGATCAAAGTGAAGATAAGCTTTCAAAAGATCCATGATCTTCTGTTGCTGCACGATCGGAAAATCACCATTCAAGATGGTTCGATCCACCTTATCTTGATGCTTGACCACCGCATGGATCAAGGGGACCAGTCGCCTTTGGATCTGATCAAAAAATGCATCATATTGTTTCTGATCCATTCCAGGTTCATATTGGTCCAACCAATAATCATATGGATCCATGTTCGGAGCACAATAGTGGGCAAATTTGCGTTGAGTTTCGATCACTTTCAAAAGATATGGTTCAAACGACGCATAATCATTGGTCGCTTTGCTTTTTTGCCATTGTTGCGCACTTTCGCTTTGCAATCGTTGAAACTCCACATATTCTTGCTTCGGGATACGCGATAGTTCCTGGAGTTGTTTAAATTGTTTTTTTGCGGATTCCACGATTTGTGGATCGACACCATGGGAATAAACCAATGATTTCAATGGTTCGACCATATTTTCATCGGTTGCAATGGAGTAATATTCACCAGATAAATATGCTAAACGCTGATTACGATAATCTGCACCATCTTTCGGAGCGATGGTCAGATCATCATAATTGATGGTCGATATGGCCAATAAATAAGCACTTTGTTTAAATTCCCATTCTTTGAATTTTTGGATTGCCTGTTCGATTTGCATGATTCACTCCTTTGTTTTACCCAATATTCACAATGCCATTGCGTAAAACGCAATGGCATTGTAATGGTTAAATCAGTTGATTCAATATTTGATCTTACTTAACGATGGTTCCGCGTGCACTGCCCACGATACCGGCCGCATTTCCTTCATCGGTATCGATATGCATGGCCAATGCATATTTATCGGAAACACGGACAACCGTATCCTTAAAGATCAGAGAACGGCCATCAGTATTGACTTCGACAGAGACGATATCCCCGTTATTGACCCCAAATTCTTTAGCATCTTCCGGTGTCATATGGATATGACGTTTTGCAGCGATTAGTCCACAGGACAATTCCACTGTTCCCTTCGGACCGATCAATGTAATGCCATTGGTCCCTTCGATATCGCCACTTTCACGAACCATTGCCACAGCCCCTAACGAGCGTGCATCGGTCAGGGAAACTTCGACCTGACTGGCCGAGCGGGTCGGTCCGAGAATGGAACATTTCAATTCACCCTTCGCACCTTTGACGATGACCTTTTCCTCAGCGGCGTATTGGCCGGGTTGGGAGAGATATTTCTTTG
>CALVCY010000129.1 GCA_944326175.1 uncultured Erysipelotrichaceae bacterium | reverse complement strand
TTGTTTGACGCATGATTTTCCTCCTATACCCATACGTAGTTTACCGGGCTACCTACGGTTAGGTGCCAATAAATGATATGAAAAACCATCGTCAACGTCAATGATTTTTTAACAAAACCCGCACAGTTCATGCGGGTTTTGAGCATTATGATCACACGATCGACCATTTTGGAACAATCAAGCGAATTTTGCTTCGATTTCAGTCCAGATCCTCACCGTTGGAGGCGATGACTTTTTTGTACCAGTTAAAGCTTTTTTTGCGAGAACGCTTCAAAGAACCATGACCTTGATCATCCTTATCGACGTAAATGAATCCATAGCGTTTGCTCATCTCGCCAGTCGAGGCACTGACCAGATCGATCGGTCCCCAGGTGGTATAACCCCACAATTCCACGCCGTCTTCTTCAATGGCTGCTTTCATGGCTAAAATATGCTGCCGTAGATAATCGATGCGATAATCATCTTCCACATATCCGTTTTCATCCGGATCGTCTTTGGCACCCAAACCATTTTCCACGATGAATAACGGTTTTTGATAACGGTCATACAATTCATTCATGGTGATGCGCAATCCTAGCGGATCGATCTGCCATCCCCATTGACTGTCTTTCAAATAAGGATTTTTGACGCCACGGAACGCGTTGCCACTCATGCCTTTGGCCAATACATCAGGATCAGTGCTGGTGCAGCGGCTGGAATAGTAGGAGAAACTGATGAAGTCGACGGTGTTTTCTTTCAAGATAGTGCGATCCTCGTCCGTCATGCCTACATCAATGCCTTTACGTTCGAATTCTTTCAGTGCATAGTTGGGATATTGCCCACGACTTTGCACGTCAATGAAGAAATAATTGTTGCGATTGCCCTTTTGCGCCGCGAACACGTCTTCCGGATTGCAACTGTAAGGATAAACTGAACCAGCGGCCAGCATGCAGCCAACTTTGTTATCTGGATCGATTTCATGAGCGATTTTGGTGGCCCAGGCACTGGCGACCAATTCATGATGCGCTGCCAAATATTTGGCTTTTTCACGATCTTCACCTTCTTCAAAGACCAATCCGGCCCCCATAAATGGCATGTGCAGGATCATGTTGATCTCATTGAACGTCAGCCAGTAGTGCACCAACCCTTTGTAACGGGTAAACAGAACGGTGACCAGATTTTTGTAAAAATCCACCAGTTTTCGGTTGCGCCATCCACCATATTCCTTGATCAGGTGGATCGGACAATCGAAGTGGGTGATCGTCACCAACGGTTCGATGCCGTATTTGTGGCATTCCTTAAACAGATCTTCATAGAAGACCAAACCAGCCTCATTGGGTTCACTTTCATCCCCATTTGGAAAAATACGGGTCCAGGCAATGGAAAGCCGATAAGTTTTAAATCCCATTTCACCAAAAAGGGCAATATCTTCTTTGTAATGATGATACATATCGATTGCTTCACACGCCGGATAATAGTAACCGGGTTCGTGGGAAAGCATGATACGATCACCTCTGGATACCGCCATGCGATCCGGTCCATGGGGAACCACATCAACATTGGCTAAACCACGGCCTCCCTCCTGGTAACCACCTTCACATTGGTTGGCTGCCGTTGCACCACCCCAGAGAAAACCTTGTGGAAAAGACATCGTTCTACCTCCTTATTAACGGATATCCTTGCGATCCGGCACGATATCGCCGGTTTCAACCATAAATTGCAGCATGCGCAATTTCATATTGGTGAGTATATCAGCATATTGTGGATCATCGACCCGATTATCCAATTCCAATGGATCTTTGTCCAGATCATAGAGTTCATCTTTTTCATAAAGCCGATAAACATACTTGATATTGCCCATTCGGCACATCACGGCTTTGGTATGTTCCGGTCCTTCGCTTTCCTGCGTGCTTAGGCGTGGCCAATAAGGAGATGCCGGTTTATGCCCCTTCTCCATTGCCCAGGTTTCACCATGGATCCGTCCACCTTCACTGAAGACAGCATCCTTATGCGTTTCGTTCCCCGCCAAGGTCGGTAATAAACTTTTACCAAACTGAACATACTCCGTTTGAACACCACACATATCGCACACCGTTTCGCACAAGTCAACCAATTCTACTAAGGCTTTGCTCACACGCGGTTTCACAGCAAACTGCTTGGCTGGTTTGACCAACAACGGCACATTGACGACCGGATTGTCAAAACAGTTCTGAACTTTTTCCACAATACCGTAATCCCCTGTATAATCTCCATGGTCACTGAAAACGAAAATACTGGAATCATCATAGAAACCGCATTCCTTCAATTTATCGCGCAACATACCGAATTGATGGTCGAATCGCGCAACCATGCCAAGATAGGTAGCACGCAAATTCCGCATGTTGTCTTCACCCCAGATTTTCAGATTCTGCTTGGTAGCAATTCCTTTAAGCATACTGGGTTTATCCAATTCCAGAGCACTGGGACGCGGATCAGGTACTTTGGATCGATCGATCATGCTGTACCATGGTTCCTCACATCCATAAGGCGGATGCGGGAATGTCAATGTGATATACAGGAAAAATGGTTTCGAATCCGGTTGTTTTGCCTTGCGCTCGATATATTCCAGTGCACTTTTCACACACTGCCAGTCATTGCCGCCGACTCCAGGTTTGCGTGCCTGTTCTTCACTGATTTTTCCGACATAGTGGGAGTAATAACCGGGAACACTGGTATCCACATCTTCCTTAACTTTGAAGCCACTGGTCCATGGTTTATCATGAACGACACTTTTCGTATCTTCCGTATGGATTCCATCATAATACTCATCACAATATGGCTCTTTGCTGCGATTTCCGGGAACGATATCATTCCGACCGATCCAAATCACTTCATAACCGATATTCTTCATCGTACGCAGAAAATTCGGTTCATCTTCATTCTGTAAAAAATGCATCGTCCGATGTCCGGTCGTATGGGGATATAATCCGGTTAAGAAACTGCAGCGGCTTGGTACACAGACCGGATTTTGACAATAGGCATTTTCAAACGATACTCCTTCGTTGACGATTCGATCCAGGTTCGGAGTCACTGAAGCCGGATTACCTAAATGAGCCAAAGAATCCGCACGCATTTGGTCAGCAACAAAATAGACGATATTGGGTTTATCACACATATAGTTCCTTTCCTCCTTATATCATGAAATTTATCTGAAGACTCTATCTGGCCATCTTATATTCAATATTATCAACGAAAGGACAGCACGTGCTGTCCTTTCGTATGGCTTAATTTGAACTTATTTGTTCTTCAGCCAATGCTTGCTTGTCTAAAACACGGAAGAACGGATAATAGATGGCCATTTGGATCAGGATCAATACAATCTGCAAAATGGCTGCCTGCCATCCAACGGCAATAAATCCCGAGAAAATCACCGGCGTCCCCAATGGAACGGATACACCATTTGGATACGGTACCAAACCAATACTCATGGTCAAATAGGACAACAGGAAAGTCGTGATCGGTGTCAAGATCAAAGGAATGATCATGATCGTATTCAATACCATCGGCAAACCGAAGGTGATCGGTTCATTGATACCGCACAATCCACTGGGTAAAGCCAATTTGCCCAATGTTTTATACCGTGCGCTTTTGGCAAAGAAGAACATGATCACACACAACCCCAATGTTCCACCGGCTCCACCCAGTGAAGCGAACAAGCTCCATGAAGGCTGTGTAATGATGTTGGGTAACGCTGTACCGGCAGCATACGCTTCCAGGTTTTCAAGACCCGCTGTGGTATACAGCATGTTTAAAAACGGCATCACGATCATGCCACCATGCAAACCGAAGAACCACATCGTGGAACAGATGATGATAAAGACGATGAATGTGAATGGACTGGCACCAAGGCTTTGCAATGGTAAGCGTAATAGCGTATAGATGAATGTATTGAAGTCACCCCAGGATGTCATTGCAAATCCAAAGCGAACCAGACAGAAGATCAACGCAATGGCGAAACCAGGAATCAATGCTGAAAAGGACTTAGAAATGGTCGGTGGAACCTGAGGCGGCATTTTGATCACGATACCGCGCTTGATAAACAGATTATAAATGGTTGGTACGACCATACCCAAAATCATGGCACTAAACAAACCGGCAGCACCCAGATAACTTGTAGATAATGCGGCCGCAATACTGACTGTTTCACCACTTTCTGTGGCTGTACCACTGACGCCCAATGGAATCATCAAAAAGAATACAAACAACGTCAATGCACCAGCAATGGTCGAATCTTTTTCCAAGCCAAGTTTCTCGGCACACGCTTTCCCAATCAAAAATGCGGCATAAACAGCCAGCATATCTGTGGTCACCGTTGGTGCAAATGCCAAGATTTGTTTAAGATGAATAGCGGTTATAAAGCTCTGATATGGTGCGATTTGCAGGTTTGCCAATAATGTGAAGATGGCGCCGATCATTGTGATCGGTAACAGATATGAAAAACCAGTCGAAATAGCACCCAGATAGCGATTGGAGGATAACTTGTTGGCTAACGGAACAAGATACTTCTCCAAAATCGCAGTAAACTTATCCATGCGAGTTCTCCTTTTTCTTATCCCCTGATATCATGGCCATGATAGCGGTTACACACCGAGTATAGTCAAATTCAAAATTAATTTCAACAAGTTTTGAAATTTATTTTAAAATATATTTCAAAAGTTTTGTTAGCCTCATTTCAACGGTGGTAAAATACCTGTGATGAACCCGATTGATTTGATTCAGGAACGATTTGATTCCTTCACAAAAACAGAACAGACCATCGCATTGTTTATTCTCAATAACCCGAATCTTTTTGCCCGTCAACCCATTGATACTACCGTTTCAAATATCGGTACTTCCAAACCGGCCATGATCCGTTTTGCAAAAAAACTGGGATATAACGGCTATTCGGAAATGCGCTTTGATTTTTCACGATTCCTGATTTCAACGAGTTTTTCTAATCCGGAATCCCCTTCCGGCGATGATCAGACCATTGTGGATATCACGGCCAACTATATCAAATTCATTGAACAGATCAATCAAACTGTGAAGATCCAAGAAGTGACCACATTAGCCAATCGAATCAAGGACGCCAAACGAAGCGAAGTCTTCGCACTGAATCGAACGGCATTGAGTGCAAAGCAACTGCATATGCGTGCTTTAAAGATCGGCTTGTGCATTCATGCCACCGACCAAACCATTCTCATGGGAGATGTGGCAGATTTTTTCGATCCGCAGGATTTAGTCATTATCTTCACCGTTAAAGACAATGCACATTGCTATGCGCGCATCATCGATACCTTGACTTCAAACCAAGTTCCTGTCGTACTGGTCACGATGGCGCCATCGTTGCCCTTTGCCAAAAAATGTACGCAAGTAATCACGTTGCCAGCTGTATTCCAGGGATATGCCACGTTTATCGATGAACAAGTGATCTTCTTCGTGTTCGTCGAGATCCTGCTCCATGAACTGGCAAAAGTCAGTGACCATTAACAATCCGATACAAAAAACAAAAGTCAGATCGGTCTGACTTTTGTTTTCCTATTCAAATCATATACGGTGGAAATAAGGTCGAATGGGTGAATTTTAACTGAGGATAAAGTGGATAATCGATATCCCATAACATCAGACCATTGGCCGGTGCCTTATATCGACAGCTTCCTTTTCGAGCGTTGTCTAACATGGTTTGCACATCCGCTTTTGTCAGTTTGCCTTTACCGACTTCCATCAGTGTGCCGACCATCATCCGGACCATAAATCGCAAAAATCCGGGGCCTTTGACATCGATAACAATAAAGTCATCATTGCTTCGAATATTGATCTGCAAAACAGTGCGGATCATATTCAGTGACGGATCGGAACTGTTGAAACTCGTAAAATCATGTGTTCCAAGAAACACCGTCGCCGCATCGCTCATCTTTTCAACATCCAGCGGTAAGAAGCATTGATCGGCGAAATGGAATGAGAACGGATTATTTCCTCGTCGATCGATCGTATAGCGATAAGTCTTTACTTTGGAATTGAAACGGGCGTGGAATGCTTCATCCACTTCGATTGCTTTCAAAACCCGGATATCGTAAGGCAAATAAGTATTGGTACCACGTACCCATTTCCATGTTTCAAGATGGCGATTCGTGTCAAAATGAGCCACCATTGCCCTGGCACTTACCCCGGCGTCGGTTCGACCGGCACCGATCACTTTGATGGCTTCATGAGATAGCTGGCTTAATGCCGTTTCCAAATGATCTTGGATGGTATTGCCATCCGGCTGGCTTTGCCAGCCGTTATACGCAAACCCATCATAGGCTAAAACCAATGCGATCCTCATAAGACAAATGCCATCAACGCCAAGGCAATGACGATCACAATGATGATCGTAATAAACAGATAGTCACAGGATGTAGCTTTAAGCTGACGATAGCGGGTGCGGTGTTTATTAGGGGAATACCCTCTGGCTTCCATGGCATTGGCCAGATCTTCCGCACGTTGGAATGCGGAAATGATCAATGGAATGATCAAAGCGAGAATGGCCATCAGTTTTTCCTTGAACTTGCCATTGGCAATGTCCACACCACGGCTTTCTTGGGCTTTCATGATCCGATTGGTTTCATCCACCAGATCGGGTATGAATCGCAAGGCGATGCTGATCAGCATCGCAATGACGTGACTGGGTACCCCGATACGTTGGAATGGTGCCAATAGATCTTCAATGGCCAGTGTCATATCCAATGGTTTGGTGGTACTGGTCAATATGGTCGTGACCATGATCATCAATGTCAATCGTACGACGATATAAAATGTTGAACTCAATGCTTCCGAATAGATTTGGATAAAACCAAGATCCATCAGCAATATCCCGTCTTTTAGATAAAACATGTTCACCACCGCCAGAAAGATAAACATGAACAATAATGGTTTCAACGCCCGCAATACATTTTTAAATGAAAGTTGAGATAACTTCAATGCGATGAAGACGGCAACAAACATCAATGCATAACCGGGATATCCGGCTGGAAAGAAAATGGCAATGAGCAGAAACAGCAGTGCCATGATCTTAAAGCGAGGGTCCAGTTGGTGGAACCAGGTGTCATTTGGGATATATCGTCCAATGGTAAAATTCATCGTTTTACCTCCTTAGCGATGGCTTTCGCCAATGCTGCTTCGGTATAGACCTGATCGACATCGATGGTAAAACCATGCTGGATCAATGCATTACGCATCACGATACAGGCGGGCGGTAGTACCGCCGCCTGTTCCATCGTTTCATTGGAATTGAAGAATGACGGTGTATCGCCGGTATAAATCAAGGATCCTTCATGTAACACCACGACATGGTCGCAATAATTGAGTACATTGTCCATATCATGAGTGACCAGAATCACGGTATGATCACTACTTTGTGCCTGATAACGCACAAATAATGCCATCATCGCAGCAGCACTGGCTGGATCCAATCCGGCTGTCGGTTCATCCAATACCAGTACTTTGGGCTCCATGGCCAATACACCGGCGATGGCCACCCGACGTTTTTGACCACCGGAAAGATCCAATGGATTGCGTTGCAGAAACGAGTCATCCAAACCAACTGCTCGAATCGCATCATGGACGCGACGATCGATTTCCTGTTCATCCAAGCCAAAGTTTTTTGGACCGAACGCGATGTCTTTGGCCACCGTTTCCTCGAATAACTGATATTCAGGAAACTGGAATACCAGACCAACTTTTTGACGTAATGGTTTAAATCGCATCTTCGTATCATGTTTCAGTGTATATTCATCCACTTCCACTTCACCGCTTGTTGGAAGCAGCAACGCATTGAGATGCTGGACCAATGTGCTTTTCCCGCTGCCGGTAGTGCCGATCACGGCAATCATCTTGCCCTGAGGCAAATTTAGATCGATATGAGATAACGCGGTGCGGGTATGCTTGGGATCCAAGGTATAAACATGGCTTACATCACGGAATGCAATCGGCATAATTCATCCACCATCCCTTCCATTGTATGACTGAGCGTATCGATCCCCTGTTGATGCAGTAATTCACGCATGCGCATGGCAAAGGGAATCTGCAAGGATGCAGCAGCCATCTTGGTTGGATCATCCAATAAGGGCTGTGGTTTTCCGTCATAGAACAAATGACCGTCTTTAAGCACGATGCAGCGATCGGCTGCAGCAATCTCTTCCATATCATGGGTGATGGAAATGATGGTCATATCGGTATTGGATTTAAGATCATGCATCAACGTGGTGATCTCATAGCGTCCTTTGGGATCCAGCATGCTGGTGGCTTCATCGAATACCATGATTTTCGGCTGCATCGCCATGACTCCGGCGATGGCAACCCGTTGTTTCTGACCACCGGATAAACGGGTAGGTTCGGTTTTCAGATAATCGATCATACCGACTCTGGATGCATAATCCATGATGATCGACTGCATTTGGGATGGATCGATTTCACGGTTTTCCAGACCGAAGGCAATATCATCTTCAACCGTGGAACCGATGAATTGATTATCTGGGTTTTGGAAAACGATACCGATCTTTGACCGGATGGCATCCACGGTATCATAGCGCAATTGCTGATCAAACACAGCGATGGTACCGTTACGGGGTTCAAGCAGACCGATAAACAGTTTGGCCAGCGTGGATTTACCGGAACCATTGGGTCCGATCAATACAGTATATTCACCTTCATTGATGGTTAACGTCAAATCATCA
This sequence comes from uncultured Erysipelotrichaceae bacterium, assembly GCA_944326175.1. Next base: position 2,437 of record CALVCY010000129.1, on the reverse strand, counting down.
ATGGCCAGTGTATCAGTGGTATAACCAAAGCTAAGATGGTCAATATTAATAGCACTCATGCGCAATATTGTATACCGAAACACGCCATTCGACCATGGTTTAATCACTGTATGGAATCAATGATTCCAATTCGTTCCATGTGACCGGGATCACGGAACCATGTGATGGTTCGACAAAATCGATGATATTGGTTTCATCATTTTCGACCTGCGTGAACCCATTTTCAAAATCGATCCACATGCAATTAAACTGCCTACGGGTATAATCATCAAAATACAGCAGATATTTGTAATCATTCCATACGATGAATGGTCCTTCCGCTTGATGATTGGTCACCGCTTGCGAGAACTGGTTGAAACCAAGAAAATCCGTGGAAGAAGAACCGACAAAGATATTGGAATACAGTTCCATCGGACTGCGCTCGTCTTTGAGCAATATATAATAATGCGCTCCATCTTTAAAGATCGACGCATCGATCACCGGATAACCCAGATCAACAAGCACCTGTGGATCAGAGACCGTATTAAAGTCAGTGGTCGTATTATATAACACCTTGGCATCATCCACACTGCTCCAATAAATGTAATAACGATCCGTTAGATAATCATAAAAGCCTTCCGGTGCCCATGCAGCCGTTTGGGATAATGGCAGATCATCGGTAGATATATTGACATCGACCAATCGTTGATTTTCATAATGGATGAAATCATCCGTATTGGCGACATAGATTTGAGGATGGTTCCAACCCTGGGTACCCAATAAAACGAACCCGCCTTCTTTCAATCGAACAAAGGATGGATCGCGCAGACTGGTCGAACCAATGGATGGCTTGTAAACACTGTGTTGATCATTGACCTTGTACCACAACTCACCATCATAGGTAAATGCCAGCTTCAGCGCTTCACTGTCCTCTCCTTCCGACACAAAATAACTCAGCACATACCCGGCATATGGATCGATCAATACATTGGGTGCACATTCGATTTCCACCGTTCCGTTTTCATCCGTATAAACCGCTTTTAAAGTGATCGGTTGGTATTCCAAGGACGTTTCAGTTTTACGGATGACCATCGTCTCATCGATATAGGCATCCCCTTCCAGGACTTCCCATCGAATGGTTCCCTTGCCTTCGATCGAGGTGATCAACGGATCACCGTCATTGACAAAGCTGTCCAGCCATTGCGAAATATATTGCTGCGCTGTTAACGAAGCGGCGACATTCTGCCACACATCCATCTCGTAATAATAGATGGGATCGGCCGTAGATTCCGCTCGCTCGCTGGCAAGCGGCGTGCTCTGGTGAGATCCGCTGCATCCGGCACACATAGCAATAATGGATAAAATGAGCCAAACCCTCATGCGTTTGATTATAAAAAAAGGATACGCGTTTAACAAGCGTATCCTTTTGATTGTCAATATCGGATTAAACCAATTCGATCACAGCCAGCGGCGCGTTGTCACCACGACGGCTCCCGGTTTTGGTAACACGCGTATAGCCACCATTGCGGTCCTTGTAACGCGGTCCGATTTCATCGAACAATTTCTGAACCACCGTCTTATTGGTCTTTTCATCCGTCACATTGCGCAGATAACTTGCTGCCTGACGACGGGCATGCAAATCGCCACGTTTTGCCAATGTGATCATTTCATCGACGATACTGCGGGCGTCCATGGCTTTATAATAGGTCGTTTCCACTTTTCCATTGAGGATAATGGATGTGGCCAGATTACGCAGCATGGCTTTGCGATGATCCGCAGTGCGGCCGAACTTACGATTCCACATGTTCTTTCTCCTTCTTTTGCATTAGTCGAAGTTTTTGAAGGACAGTCCCATTTCGGCCAGTTTTTCCTTCACTTCCTTCAGACTCTTCTTACCCAGATTACGTACGCGGATCATATCGTCCTCGCTTTTCTGAGTCAATTCTTCAACCGTTTTGATCCCGGCACGTTTTAAGCAGTTGTAGCTGCGTACGGACAAATCGAGGTCTTCGATCGGTACGACGGCACCGACCGTATTGGTTTCACCCGTACTTTCCTTCATCACGTTTTCAATGTCCTTGACCGCATCTTGAACGTTAGTCAACAGATCCAAATGATCCATCAAGATACGTGACGCCAATGCCAGTGCCATCTGTGGCGTGATGGAACCATTGGTTTCGATTTCCATCACCAGACGATCATATTTGGTGTCCTGACCGACACGGGTCGGTTCGACATTGTAACCTACACGCTTGATCGGTGTATAGATGGAATCGGTATAGACCATACCAACCATCGGATTACCTGCCTGAAAATACGCTTTATTCGCGTCCGCACCATAATAGCCGCGTCCGTTTTTCGCACGTAATTCCATATTGAGCACACCATCTTTTTCCAAATGGGCAATTTCGAGCTCCGGATTGAGCACCGTCACACCCGCCGGACAGAGGATATCTTT
>CALVCY010000128.1 GCA_944326175.1 uncultured Erysipelotrichaceae bacterium | reverse complement strand
CTATAATGCATCATGTCACTGTTGGTTACAAATTCATCGCTATCTAAAAGCATATAGCGGCCATCCGGATACAATTTGTAATCCAGATCATAATCGATATATTTCAATGCCTCACCATCAAATAAAGCCGGAGAAGCAAGGTTACAGTAATAATAAATCCCATCACGACGAATCATGGCGCAGATGTTGAACCATTGATCCGGATAAAAAAACCATAATGCGGGTTCACGCGTCAGCCATGTTCGCCCATCGCTTTCGATGACCCAGCTTTTATTGGTAACGATGGTATAACCATCGTCATCCGCATGAATGACCATGCCCATGGTCCAAGTACGATGCAAACTGCCATCGTGTTTGAACGATTGAATATGAATATATTGTCCACACTTCAATGTCACATCATTTTGGAATCCCATGGTCACTATTATAGCCTAATGTGATCGAAGACGGGGTGCGATCCGTGAAATCACGATCGGTACCAAAATCATGCAGATGATCATGGTCACCAGATTATACGGGGTATTGTATCCCAACGAATAGGTCCAGCTGCCGATCGAACCCGCCACTTCCCCTTCGGGAAAGTAATAAAACACACCGCTTAATACGTTGCACAATGTTTTGATCAACATGGAAATAAAGATGGCCACTTCAATGCGCAATGTCAAATTACTGATCTTTTTGAACATGAAGATACTGGACGCACCACAGACCATGATGGGAATGATGTAATCCAGCAAATATTGCGAGACATTGAGAAAATAGGACGCCTGATTGGTCATGAAAGCCAAAATCCAGTATATGATTCCGGTCAATGCACCCAATTTACTCCCCAAGATATAGCTAGCAAAAAACAGCATGATCATTTCGATCTCGATGCTACCGCCTTGGGGCATGTCCAAAATCGGAATGAAATCCCCGGCAAAATTAAAGACAAGTGCCAATGCGGCAAAAACGGCCACCATGGCAATTTGTGCAGTGGTGATACCACGACGCTGATCCATAAAAAAACACCTCCTTGATTTGAAGGCGCAGGAAATGGCGAAACTCCCTACGCTAGTATGAACTAGATCAGGTGATAAGGGACTCTCTCAACCGGTATGAATACCGGTACCCCTGTTCACGGATACTATTGTATCATTGAGTCATGGAAAAAAAGATGATTATCGAACAAAGTAAACAATACTTGATGGATGAGCATGTGGAAAGCAATTTGAACAATCTGATGGCGTTATGGTTTGACCAGATCATCGATATCAACTGGATCGGGATCTATTGGTTGAAAAACGATCAATTACTGGTTGGGCCATTTCAAGGCAAACCTGCTTGTTCGCCGCTTTCGTTGGATCATGGGGTTTGTGCCGCTGCCATTAAAGAAAACCGCATGCAGATCGTCAATGATGTGCATGCGTTTAAAGGACATATCGCTTGTGATCGTGCCAGTAAAAGCGAACTGGTGACCCTACTTCAAGTCAATGGTGAAACCATCGGTGTACTGGATATCGATTCACCTTCACTCCATCGTTTTGATGAACCAACCATCACCTTGTTTATCACATTGACCGATCTGCTCGATCACTATCTATCCGCCCTAAACTATATCCCACTTATTCGTTGAACTTGCGATAAGGATTCACTGGAGAATGCAATTCAAAGTGTTTGGTCAAAACATCCACGACATCACTGATCGTACCATAAAAACAATTGATTTCACCCAATGCGCTCACTTTCAACAATCCCTGCTGGATCAATATGGATTCCACGGAATCAAAAAAGGTCGTATCCGCTTGGATATCCACATAATTTTTCCAAACCAATGCATCATTGAGCTTCAAGCGGCTCTGTCGGATCACCAATGGTGCACTTTCGCTGCGATAATATGCCAACATCAATGCATCCAATGCACTCAAATGTACCCCAAGCAATAAAAACTTAGCCCGTTTTTCCACCAACCGTGCTGTCGGAGAATCTTCTCCACGACATAGATGCAAGCTCTGCCGATTGGTGATCAAAGGTGCATATTTACCAAGAGCGACATAGGCGTGGGTCGGATGATTCGAGACCATGGCGCCTTGACGCAGTCTAAGATTTTCTGCCAATGAATGATACGGAACAGAAACAGAAGTGGCTGGGTTAAAAGGGCGTATGGCATTGCGATAGCGTGTATATTCGATCGGTGATTCCTCCAGTATTCCCATATCATGCCACGTATAGGGATCTAGATTATCCATAAAATCTATGGGGGTGACGATCGTCCCATTGGGGCCGATTTGTTCAAGCAATGCATCGATCAAGGTGGCGGCACCACCGATGATCGGTAGCGATCGATCCACTGGTGTGACCACTTCCAAAACCGTTTCACGTTTGATCGCGAAACGATTGAACAAATCGATCAGATCATCATGGCTGATCCATGCACTGGAAGATGGTTGAACCATAGGAATCATTTAATCTTTCTGATAATCATGCGCAATGGATGCCGCGGCAGCGGCAGCCAGTGCACCGGCAATATCATCCAAAAAAGTATTGCATACGTTATTATGATTGGCATCATTGAGTTTGGCAATGATACCTGGTTTGACTTTATCGATATAACCAAAGTTGGTCAATGCGATCGAACCATATAAATTGCAAATCGCATACGCTACCACTTCATCCAATCCATATAACGGGGCATCGGAATCAATGATGGATTCGATGATCGGATCATCCATGGTGTGGTTGTATGCACATTTATCCAAAGCTATAGCGGTCAAAACGCAATATTGCACTTCCCGCTTGCTCAAAACCCGCATCAAGGCTTCCTTACACACGGATGGATTCAGATCGGGAACATATTTGATCTGTAAGAACATGACCAATTCAGCCAGATCATCGATGGTCACACCACGTTGATCCAATGATTCGATCACATGCATCATGGTTTCATCCATTTTCATCTTCTCCTTTCATCTTCGAAAATGCCACATATTTCATCGCGATCAATTTACTAGCAAAAGCTTGGCAACCAAAAATCAGCATCAGATTGTTTTCATCGATGTGTCGTTCATGCTCAAACGGTGTACCATCGATGGTTTGGACACATTGGGCAATGGCGTGTTCGATCCCCTCACAAAAATGATCATAAGCTCTCCGCAACCCTTCGATCCTGGCTTGGACCACGATCGCATCATTGATCATCTTCAATGGCAATACCGCTTTTAATAATGTGATCGCGATCAAATAGGCCACATGAC
>CALVCY010000127.1 GCA_944326175.1 uncultured Erysipelotrichaceae bacterium | reverse complement strand
ATGCATTGATCATCGATCGTATCAAAATACAAGGAACGGATGGTATAACCATCGCTTTTTGTATGATGAATATCTTCGTCCATCAGCGCAAGCAGACGCTGTTTCAATACTTCCAGCATGGACTGATGGATCAGATATTTCCACTCATGACGCCATTGCATGCTCATACCCGATTATTTCCATCATCCATCAAAAGATTATAGGAACGGATACCGTCGATATCATGAAGACATGGTTCAACCATGGTTAATGCTTTCGGTTTGACCATCAATGCATAGATGACCGAATATTTCCCGGACGCATTGAGACAACTTTTGATTTCATAGCGGATATGGTTATTTTTCAGATTGGCTTCGATCCTTTCATTCACTGTTAAATCATCACTAACCACACTGAGCAGATACCCGTCAAAACGGTTTGGAACCAAATCTAAAATAAGAATCAATATGGTCACCACCAGACACAATACGATCGCGATCAGATACAACTGAGCCCCGCAGATCAAACCAACGGAAATGGACCAGAACAAATAAAGCAGATCGATCGAATTTTTGACGGCGTTGCGAAAACGAACGATGGATAATGCACCGACCATACCTAAAGAAATAACGATATTGGCCTGCATGCTCAGCACGATCGCACAGGTGATCAGTGGCAAAGCTGCCAACACCAAATTGAAGTCTTTGTTATAAAACGTATTCTTGATCTTGATCCGATAGATCAAATAAATGAACAAGCCTAATAAAACAGCAATGGATAGTGCCAGTACCACCTCACTCAATGGCATATCCATCTGGAAACTTTCTAAGAAAGAATCCTTGAAAATATCACTCATGACTTTTTCTCCTTATGGTCGAACCATTAATTCACTTGATAATAATCATCCAAAAAAACAAAGCGGGATGTCAACCCTTGGATGATCAGATCCAAGGCTGCGTTATGATCCACTCTGCCCATGGCCCATCCGGTATAATCCCAGGTCGATTCATCTCGGATCAATGCGCCGCCTTGGCGCAACTGATCATCCCAGGATGATATGGTTTCGACCAGGGATGTATCGGATAACATCCCTTCTCTTAACGATCGATATTGATCACATTGATTCCGAAAGTACGATGGATCATTGCGGATGGCATCGGGAACGATGCCATCCGTATAGATTCCCTGATCAACCCCATCATCACTATATTGGAAACAGAAGTCAAAATCCCATGCCCCTTTAAGGATGGAAATGGTCAAACCATGCTCTGATAGACACAGACGTTGGTTTTTATAGGTATTGTCGACACCCGAAGATAAATTGAGCAACAATTGATAGTTTGCACAATTGGTCAGATCAAACGCATCGGCAAAAGAATCAAGATCGGTATGCAACGTATCAATGATTTCGACCACATCTTCAATGATATCTCCATTGCAAGGCTTAACTTCATATTCATTGAATTGACATTGGTCACTTTCTTCATCCACAACCCAATTGGAGATATTTCCATAATCACTATCCCCTTTCCAATCATCGATCTTGATCAACAAATCATTTTTTTTCGAGCCTTCGAATGTTTTATGATCCAGCGGGGTTTGCAATCCATAGATTCCCATATATGCACCATCAATGATCACTTCCACATATTCATAACCTAACTGATAGCGATCGGAGATCCCATTCCACATGGTTATAGCCAGTTTTTCCTTGATCTTGGACGTATCGGTGACCATGGATTGCAAGATCCAGTCATCATCATCTCTAAGTCCCAATAGATCATGGGCTTCACTTTCCCATTGATCGTCCAGTAATGTCAATTTGAAACTGGGTTTAGGGGCAGTCGCGGTGTAATTACCACGTCGATGGTATTTGACATCACTTTGAGTGATCTCATATAAATGACGTTCATTATCCGGATCGATCAAGGTGAAGGAACCATAGTTGTCATTATCGATCTTTTCATAGCCTTCAATGATGATCAGTGGCAGATTGGTAAAAGTGATCGTTTTGACATCATAGTTCTCTCCATTGACCAAACAAAGCTCAAAGGCGATATTATCGCTAAAATTGGTGGTAAATTGATCCGTATCGTCAAAGACCAGGATCAATTGATGATTTGTATCCGTGTGGACCAAACCTTCACTGGTCGAACCAATTGGGAATAGATAGGACCCAAACGATTCGATATAAGGGATAGATGTATCATCGAAATAAAGATCGATTGTTGGATCATAAACATATGTTTTATCGGAAATATAATCCAGATACTGATCACGATCCATGATGGTCATACCAAGGAAGGTACTGGTCCTTATCTTGGTCTCAACCAAAGTCAAACCGGTCAGGATCATCAAAACACTGCATAATAGAAACAAACGGATCAAGAATCGCTTCATCGCCAAAATTATATCGATTTTTATTCAATAGACCAAATCGATATCGAATACTTTTAGAAATCCAATAATGACGCATCAAGGTTTCGAATATGCGCTGTAGTCATTGATTTGATTTTTACCAAATTCGCCGTAAAGCCCCTTGCTTTAGCAATGGGGATATAAGGCGATTTTCAAATTTTTCAATAAATTGCTCTTATAACATTCCAATATATTGATATTCATTATATAATATTAGTATGAAATACAAATCAAATCATAATGTTGTCTATTCCTGTAAATACCATGTAGTGTGGTGCCCTAAGTATCGCCGTTCTGTTTTGATAAATGGAGTTGATGTTCG
>CALVCY010000126.1 GCA_944326175.1 uncultured Erysipelotrichaceae bacterium | reverse complement strand
CGGGTGATTATCACATTTATGATATTTTATATTCGTTAGAAACATTAGCCAATGCACCGTTAATGGTCGTGACAAACCGACGCTTGGGTAATGTTGATTTGACGGTTCATAAAACATGGGCCGATGGCAAAGGCGCTGCGCGCAATGCCATCGACGAAATGAACGAAAAACTCGGTATTCGTGCCGCGGTCATGTTGACATTCGATCCACTGTATGAATATGATCCGACCATGTATTTCATTGATGAAAACGGTGTTCGTCTTGCCGGTGAAAGTGGTCAGATCGTTCCGATTTTGGATAACGATGGAAACCAGGTTTCCTTCGTTCAGGATATCCCGACCGATGGCGTTGAAACCACAGTCTATTTCTATAATCTGCCCAAATACGACATCAATGGCTCCGTTGCCCATTATGTCGTTCAAGAAGGTTGGCGTGTAGGTAATGCCACGGATTTGATGAATACCAATGAAATCGTTGGTTACATCAATGGTTTGCCCACGTCCGAAACCTTTACTCAGGAAGATAAAGATCGTTATATCGATATCATTCGTCAGATGAGTCTGTCGACGGAAACCGACTATACGGTCGGCGAAGACAATCCGGATGCCGTCAGCAATGACACCCAAGAAGTCTATATGACCAACCGGTTATCCCGAACCATCGATGTGATCTGGTATAAACAATGGTTGGATGCCTATGTGGCTGAAAACGGGGATCGACCGGATATTTATCTGAATATTTATCGGGCAAGCGAGAAGTATGTTGAAGGTGGTCAAACCACTGAAGTCGTGGTCGAACGGTATCAACCGAATTATCAATGGGAAGCTCCCGATAATGAAGGCCGTAGTGAATCATGGTCAGTTACATTACATGATGCTCCAATGTATAACGAATATGGTTATCCGTATACGTATTATGCGGTCGAGCGTTCAACCGTGAATACCGCGCAATTTGATTATGCGGAAGTGGAATACCGTTATCCATCAGTTGATGATCCGAACACTTTGATCCAAGTCGGTTCAATGTATAGCGGACTGGTAGATGGTCTGGACGAGACATACGGTGATACAGTGGTAGAAATCGATGATCCATATGAAGATCATGGTGATAATACACTGTATGGTCTGAAACAGGGTGGTACGTTTGTCAATCGACTGGAAAGCTATGAGCAATTCGATACCGTCAAGTTGTGGTCTGACCTTCCGGAAGACTTTGACCGAAGTGATTTACCTCCGGTTACGTTTGATGTTTATCAGGGATATGACAGTGCGTTTGATTCAGAGCATTTTGATGCAAATGAAACTAAAGTCGCTACGGTAACAGTCAGTGGTTGGAACGATGTTTATACCAGTACGAATGACCGGTATACGTTCCCAATCGATTATTTGGGTAACTATTCCATTCGATTTGTTGAAAATGGTTATACCATCACTCCGGAAGATACAGCATTAACAGTAGACGATTTACAACGCTTACCAACATATGATGCGAATGGTGATCGCTATTATTATCATTTGGTTGAAACCAATATCGGCGAGATTGCAACTGGTTATTTTACAATCAACAATCCATTGCACGTTTTCTCGGTTGAAAACAGGTTTACAAGTCCGACCGTAGATTTAACGATTCGTAAAATCATGCATGTCGCTCAGACTGATATTTATCCGGCAGTCGAGTTTAGTATTTTGCGCTCATATACGGACGCTAAAGGAAATCAAACCGAAGAAGTGGTCTTTGATACGATCGTGATGAGCAGTGATGATTTGAGAAGTGCAGATCGTGATAATGATAGATGGATCCAGTTGGATAAAACCATTGAGGGATTACCGAAATTTGCTCCCAACGGTAGTGAATATCACTATAGTGTGCGCGAGGAAATCGGAGCACGTGGACCGTTATTCGGTTACAAAGTCTATTCAACAAATGGTGAAACCAAATTAGAAGATGTTAAATCAAATAACTTAGATGGTTTAAATGAGAATGAATCTAAAGTCGTCCTTATCAATTTAGGTGATGATGAATCCATCGATGCTACATTTGTCAATTTACCGAATCAGGAATACGTAATGATCAATGCATCCAAGCAATGGTTGGATGAAGGATTTGATGGATTGCGACCTGAACCGAATGAATTTGCGGAATATCTACAATTGTGGCGTTATGCGCCGGCTCAAAGTGTTCAGTTAATAGGCGGAGCTGATGAGGTCAAGGCACAACAGGTTACAAATGCAGTTTTCGAAATTACTAAGGAAGATCCAGATACTGGTTATTACACGATTAACGTAACATTAGAAGGAGATGATCACTTCGAGAAATTTGCCCCTAATGGGATGCCGTGGGTCTATGTCATCAAAGAAATCGATGAGAACGGCGATGGAAAATTCCTGAATCATTATGTCGCTGAAGTTGATGAAATCACTGAAAGTGCATTGGTGGATGGCGACGTATTATCTTTCGACGATCCATTGGTAAATAGTATTTTTACTTCAACTTCTTTCAAGAAACGGTTTGTTGATGAGAACGGTGAAGTGTTAACGCATGATGCGATCGGAAGTGAAATCACCGTTAATTTCAAGTTACAATATGCCGAAATCGATTTAACTGCAGATCCAAACGAGTCGTCCACTGTACTTGAGTGGGTAGATATTACCGACAATCCAGAATTATACAGTGTGGTTAAACTTGAAACCGATGAACTGACGTTAACGGACGTTTTGGATTCGAATAGTACGGTTTTCTTTGGAAATCCACATGTGATCGATAACCTACCGAGAGTATTCGATTTTGGAACCACCGGTACTTCGGATATAAAACAGGTCGTATATCGTGTGGTTGAATCATCCATCACTATTGGTCGTCATACCACGCAGGTAGAAGTGACTGACAGTAACAATGGTCATACGTATACCTATTCTGTTGATAATCCAGAACATGAATTGATCGAACCAGGCCATTACGATACAGCCGGTAATGCCACAACAAGTAATCCATGGAATACTGTGGTCACAACCAACGTGATCAAAACATGTGATTTGATTGTTAGTAAGACATGGGAGGATGCCGGTAATCTGTGGGAAACACGACCAATGGATGGAGAAGGCAGAAACTGGCAAGTTCAATTCTTAGTCGAAGAACAAGTCGGTGAATCGGGTCAATGGAAGCCTACTAAAATTTATCAAAATGATAAATTAGAGAATTTGGTTGTTACAATACAGGGATCTAATGCGCAGGATCATGTTTCGGTAACTGTGGAAGGGTTACCTGAGTACAAATTGGATGAAAACGATAAATTCGTTGAAGTAAGCTACCGTGTTCGTGAGCTGAAATCCGCAGATTTGCAAGAAACCTTTAAAGATAGCGAATTCATGCATGAAGCATACAAGGTTTCGTATCCTACCGATACTTCTGTCATCAATGCCATGGAAATGACGGATATCGAAGTGGTAAAGAATTGGGTAGGCGGCAATGAAGCAGTATTACCTGACACGCGTGTCCAATTCAAGTTACAAGTTAGAACTGACGTTGATCAATGGGATGATGTAACCATCGACGGACAAACAGTTCTGTTGACATTGGATGGTCATGCAGATTCCAATACGGGTAATCAAAGAAGCTATGAAGATGCTTCCTGGCATGGCGTCTTCAAAAATGTTCCTACTCGTTATCCGGCATCTTATCTGCCGGAATCGAATTCGGTTTCCGAATATAGAGTTGTAGAAATCCAGGGTGCGGGCTTTACCCAGAAAAATGCTTCACAAGATAGTTATGAGTTTACATTTGAAAACCAGGCTATCCAAGATATCCGACTCAACAAACAATGGAGTTTACCGGATGGTTATGACAAACCTACCGTGACTGTTGTCTTGAAACGTAAAGTTGGTGAAACCATCGATACTACCTTTGTAGAACATGATGAAATCACGCTCTCTCAGGCAAACAACTTCACTGCAACGATCAAAGATTTACCGGTATTCTCAAATGATGGGTACAAATATACCTATTACATTAAGGAAGTATCAATTGATGGGCAATCATTGAATGATTACCAAATCTATTATTCCGGTGAAGGAACCACACAATTAAGTGTACGTAATGTTGCATTGATTGATATTAGCGGTACCAAAACATGGTTAGACCAAGATGCTGCTGAACTACGTCCCGACAGTATCGATTTGACGTTAACTCAAACAAGTACAGATGGTAGTGAAGTTACACTTGATGTTGTTCCAACCTGGACGAAAGATTCGGATAATATCTGGTCCTATGTGTTTGAAAATCTGCCATATGCAGATGCTTCAGGAAAACCGTATACCTATACGGTAAAAGAAGCACCTGTGGTCAATACCAAAGGTGAAGTGTATGAATCTACCATTGATGGATATGATTTAACCAATCGTATTACTGGTAAAGTTCATTTGACCATTATCAAAGAATGGTTTGACCATGACGATAGTGAAGCAAATCGTCCGGAAACCATTGAAGTGAATATCATACAATGGATCAATGGTGAATCCACACTATACGATACAGTCACATTGAAACCACAACCTTCTGCTTTACGACAATTATTCGCTCAACAACCAGAGAATATCTGGAGTTATACCATTGAGGATCTTCCCAAATATGATGATCAGGGACGATTGATCCAATATACGGTGGAAGAAGTAAAAGTCGATGGTTATACCAGTGTGATCGAAACACAACCTATAGTGGATGTGGATTCCATTGATATCACGGCTAAGATCAACAATATCGCTTTCGGTGATTTGGTCATCCAAAAGACAGTCAGTGGGAATCGTGGTGATGCCAATCGATTCTTTACATTCAAAATCGAATTGGATGAACCAATCAATGGATTATATGGTTCAACCATCTTTGAAGATGGTGTGGCCAATGTCTTATTAAGACATGGTCAAACCATTGAAATCCCGGATTTACCGGGTAATGTGGGTTATACCATTACGGAAGTCCAAGCTAACCAAAATGGTTACACCACAACCGATAGTGGTAATACCACAGGGATGATCTTACCGAATGAAACAGTCACTGTTTCATTTGAGAACCGGAATCATTACATTCCGGATCTAGAGGATCATCCAACCTGGACACCACAACCGTCTACCGGTTATCAGTTCGTATTGACTGATGACAAGTAGTCTTGTTGGTTCAACCATTGGTTGAACCGTATATAAAAAGAATGGTAATACCATTCTGATCCGTATGGTCAATCCTGATCCGTCGGAATGCTCTAAACACACCCAACGTTTCGTCCGACGGATCAGATTGATAGGTCATCCCTGTAAAGGGATGGCTTTTTTCATTATATTTCATCCAATCTGTGTTGATTTGATGAAAAAAAGATTCACCACGAAGTGTTTTTTAACATGCATTTTGTAAATAATGTGTTAAGATACGCACGAAATACAAAGGGAGCATGATATGAAACGTTGGGTAAGTTTTATAGTCTCCGTATTTCTTGTTTTTTCATGCACCAGCATGAATGTTTTTGCTGTGGATGAAGGAACAGTAGATGATACGGGAGACGTGAGTGAGACAGTAGTCAGTGATGAAGCTAGAGTCGAAGATGAACAAAAAACAGATGTCGTAGATGATTCTGCCACTGAACATAATGAATCAGAAAATGATTCTTTTAATGATGCATTGCAGCAGGAGACTACAGATAAGAACAGTGTTAATCTTGAGGTTTCTACTGATGAAGAAGCAAGTGAAGATGCATCAAGCGAAAACACTGAAGAGTCTGACGAATTAGATCAATCATCTATCACTGATGAAAGTAATTCAGTAAAGGTTGAAGATGAGACGGGCGATTCTGACAATACTGAAGATGATGTGCAAACCGGTGAGGAACCTGTTGAAGATGCCAAACCCACAAATGAATCCGTTAATAACGAAACAGTAAATGTGACGCCACAGTTGTCTGCTTTAAGTAGCAATGTTTCTGAGATGCCTACTTTAGCACGACAAGTAGCTAATCCAGGTGAAACGGTCAATATCGGTGATGTCGATGGTGATTATGAAATTTCAGGTGATGGTATATATACTGTTACCGGAAACTCCTCCGATGACACTAGAATTGTTGTTAATGGGGGCAATCCCACTTTGAATCTAAGTGATTCGAGTGTGAGTATTGGTGGGTTATCATCTGATATTGCACTTGTAATTGGTGGCAATAGTATTACAACAGTCGTTTTAAACGGCAATAATACTTTAACTGGACAAGGAGATAATCCTGGAGTTCTTGTAGAATCCGGAAGTACTTTAATTATACAAGGCCCGGGAACATTATACTCAAATGCTGGTGAAACCTTTTTGGATCTTGGCTTTGGTAGTGCCGGCATTCAACTTGAAAATGACTCAAATTTGATAATAAATGGTGGAACGATTGTTGCGCGCGGAGATAATGGTGGATCAGGTATAGGCAGTCCTTATCAGTCTAGCGGTGAATGTAATGCTACTATAAAAATCAATGATGGCATTGTAAAAGCATACTCTGGCAATGGATATGGAATTGCTCACGGTGCCGGAATAGGTGGCGGAGCCAACGTTTCTTTCACGGGAAGCATAGAAATCAGTGGTGGGCTAGTCTATGCACAAGGGCATGGTATATACGGCACTATATTTGATGAATATTCCCCTAGTATTGGTAGTGGCTCTCATCGAATTGATGAAGATGATAGATCTGGAAGCTTTATAATCAATGGTTTTGCTACTCTGATTGCACCAAACGGTATATTGCCCGTTAACGAGATTAATGCTTGGAGTGGCTTTGTACTAACGAATGTTTATTCAGGTAACGAACAAGAAGTATCTGAGAATTCTGTATCTTATGATGGAAATACATTTACTTTCAATGATTCAGTTACTAACGTTGTTGGCAATATCGCAGTGCCCAATGGTAAATCCGTTAATATTGGATCCAATGCCACAATGTATGTAAGGCAAAGTGGTCCTTATTTATCTGCTCCTGCAAATGATTTAATTAATTCTTCGGTATTGTCATTTGAAAATGGTTCAAAACTGACCGGATCTGGAACCCTTAATGTTGATGGAGTGGTTGAACTCCACGATGGAGTTTCCCAAGTTTCCGGCAATGGAAGACTAACCGTTGATCAAGATGGTACTGGCGGAGTCTTAAAAGTAAAATTAACCGAAGAATTAATAACTTTCGATAGCACAGTTACTAAGACAAATGATATTTACCAAAAATACTACGACGGCGAGCCGTTCTCTTCGGAGATTACAGTTAAATTGAATAATCTCTGGGGCTATTCCACAGATTATATTGTCGGTACAGATTATGTATTTACCGGATTAAACGAGGTGCAACCAAACGGTAACTCTCCCTATACATATGCCGGTTCAGTCGATGTTGCTAACGATAGCGCTCATTTGTTGGAAAATGGTACCAAGATCAATATGACTTATCGTATTCTTGCTAATTACACCTGGGATTTACCAAGTGAATATACGATCGCTGAGCACGCTGATACTTGGTTGAGTGATTTGCCAAAAGTGGGTACTGGGAATCAGCATTATCCTTTAACCTCGAATCCAGGGAATCAGACCGTTAGTTTAAATGGTCAAGTTACTTGGTATAGTGATGAAAATAGAGGTGTGTTGTTAACGGATGAATACATTAAAAATTACATTACGGCTAACCCTAATGCAACTGAATTGATGGTTTACTGGAGATTTACACAGCAGGGCACTATCAATTCTAGCTATGCGACCTCTATATTCGGTAGTTTGAAGTTGATTATTTCTGAAAACCCAATTGATTTAAGAATATATCAAGATACGACTAATGTCGAAACTTTGAGTTATGCATATGGCGACGAGTTTGAATTGACTGCCAAGGGATCGTATAATGACGGGACTGAAGTAACAGAGTTACACGATGTAAAATGGGAAGTTTTGTGTGGGCCAGATACAGCTAATTTAAGTGCGTGCTCATATATTTCAATAAGTGATTCCAATGTTGAAGGACCAGTATTTACGGTGGCGGATATTCCGAGTGATAATAGGAATGTATATATAAGAGTTTCCGTTCCTGAACATTATAAGGAAGAGAGTGATGGCACAATTGCCGAGAATCATGGGCCAGCTAACTCCATCGTGCCAGTAAGCTTGTTACCCAAAGAAATTAATGTGATTTATAATGAAAATATTTCACAAACCTATTCGCAGGGTAATACAAAGGTAAATGTAAATCTTGCGAAATTTGAAATTGTTCCTTCTGATTTGGTTGGTACGGACGTCGTTGATTTGGAAGTGAATGCAAAAGATTTACCGTTGGATTACGTAGCTAATCAAACTTATCCAATTAAAGTGAATCTTTCTATAAAAGATGCTGAAGGTTTATCAGTTGCTTATCGTTATAAATTGAAAGAAGAGACTGTGACTTTAATTGTCACAATAACCGAACAACCGAAAGAAGACGAAAACAAGTCTTCCGAAGATGAACCGGTTGGAACATGGGATGATGGTGGTCCATTCACTACCGATGAATGTGGTTCGGTTTATGATCGTTGGGGTAATTTGATTTATCAAGGTGTCTGTGGTGTTACCACAGGATTCCAATTAGTCAATACAAGCGACAATTAACTGAAAAGAAGGCAGTTGTTATTCCTATGCAACTGCCTTCTTGATACGAATATAGTTTTGTTTGGAAAAATTATTAAATCCTGAATAACCATTTTTACAATTATCTTGTAATCAGTTATTAGTTCTTGGTAAGCAATTGAAACATTTGGGCTTTATGATTTTTTCAAATCAAATAATTAAACTGGGGGCAAATATGAAACGTTGGGTAAGTTTAATGGTCTCAGTTACTCTGCTCTTTTCGTTTACATGCATGAACGTTTGTGCAATAGATGAAAGCAATGGAGTGACAATCGAAATTTCAGAAGTAGAAGAAGAATCAAGTGAAATCAGCGAAACCGAATCCTTACAAGGCAATGATCCTTCAAATGACGAAGATTCGAATGAATATATTGGTAGTCAAGCAAGGGATAAACAGCAAGACGTTCAAGAATCCGTTGATGATAACACTTTGAATGTCGATCAAAATGAATCGGGTAGCGAGGATTTAACGGCTACGGATGATGCTATAATTCCTGATGCCCAGAATTCATCGGATACGTCAACATCAAGTGATGAACTACCAAATAATTCAATTACATCTTTTACATTGAACGAAGCAAGCAACACGATAAGTGAGATCAAAACACTTTCGGAAAACAATATTTCACATGTGTATGTTTCATCCAACGGAAGTGCTACGGGTACTGGAACATCTAAAGATCCTGTAAGTACAATCGCGGATGCTTTAAAAATTGTTGAAAATGGTGGGACCATCCATTTGCTTACAGATATCACTCAAACGAGTATGGTCTTACTCAATGATTTCTCGGTAACCATCGATGGTGGAAACCATACGATCTATCGAAGCAAGGAATCCTTTACTAAAGCCAATGATGCACGTGGTGGTTATCATCCGGCTTTATTTGAAGTGGCTAATGATTCGGTTTTCACTTTAAGAAATGTCATCCTCGATGATCAGTATCATACGATGGGAACACAATATCTTGAACAAACCACTGGTGAAGAGAAACATAATGAATATTATGTTCAGGATGCAATGATCGCTCTTTATGATGGCCATGCACATGATGGTCAGATCATATTGGATAGTGGTGCCATTATCAGAAATTATGGTGGTATGTCAGCTATTCGAGTAACTGCACAACCCAATTCCGCTCATCATCAACTGATCATGAAAAGTGGTAGCAAGATCATCGATGATGATCAGTATCAAGATGGTAAAACCAGAGGATTCGGTGCAATATGGTCTCAAGGTGCCAATGTCTTGGTTGAAGAGGGTGCTTCCATCGAAAATATCCATGGTGGCATTATATATGCCGAGGATGGTGCAAACATTACCTATAATGGCAATATCAAAGACATCAGTCTTTCACCGATGTCCTTTGGTAAAACCAATACAAATGGATTGGCAGAACATGGCCGATATACATTGATCAATTCATTCAATTCAACGCTTCACTTTGGTGCTACCTCACGCATTGAATCTTTTGATTTGGTCACGATTCCTTCGGGTGTTGTTAACTACACTTCAACTGCTTTTCTAATCACAGGATCGAAAGCGACATTCGACGAAGGTTCAGTCATTACAAACGTCAATGGTGGTGTCATTGAAGCTAATGGTAGTATCATTCATCTTAATGGCCGTGTCGAAAACTGTAATGGAAATGGCAATATTCTCTTCCGTTTAAGAGGAAATGGCAGAGATTTTACCTTAGGTAAAACCGGTGAGATAACATCCTGTCAAACCAGCGATGTCGGTCTATTCTATGTGCAAGCTTACATCGTAAATATTGATGGCCACATTTTTGATAATCATACCCCTGGTCAATCCATCATCTACTTAGCTCCGGTTGGTGGAGGACAGGTTACTCTCAATCTTAATGAAACCTCTGTCATTGAAGATAATAGTGCTTCACAATACGTTGTAAAATTTGGTGAGTATTCCATTGTTAATTTGAATGGTGGAGTGATCCATAATAACTCTGTACCGGCTTTCCGTTTCAAATTGGTTAGCTGGGAAGCAAATAAGAATAGTTCATTGAATTTGAATTCCGGAATAGTAGAAAACAATGGCTCAGATGAGCCGCAGGTGACGATCGAACAAAATAAATTTACTGTCGATGACGATAACATCATGCGAGTCAATGAAGGTGTGATTGTCGGAGATTCGGAATTTAAATATGACTTTGGGAATCTCACTGTCGCAGATGGATACACCAACATTTCGCTGGGATATCTTGAAAAGGGAACTGCTGACGGTTCAATCAACGCCTACTTTCAAAAATATATAGACAACTCGGATGATTTTTCCGAGATCGTTGAAAACCGCAACGGTATTTATTTCAAACCTTCAACAGAACAGGTCACCTTTATTGTTGAATTGGATACGCCAATTGCTAAGGATCTTCCGATCTATGGTTTGTTGACCCAACTTGATGCTGTTGGAAAACCTGCGAATTCAGACGTTTTGACTTACCTGGCCGAAAAACTCGATGATCATACCTTGATGTTTACACTGAATGGATTAACACCGCTAACATCGTATGCTTTGTCGTGGGCTTATGCATCTTCGTATTCCATTTCCCCGTCAGCAATTACGATTTACACCGGTGGTAATCAAGCCGAAGATACCTATTGTAATATTGGAACTGGGCCAGATTGTACTGGTGGTTTACCGGTAAATAATTTCACTTTTGAAGGTTTACCGTCAGAAGGAACATTGCAAGATGCATTCGGTAATACATTCTCTTTTGCAAGTGAAAAGGAACTGGAGAGCTTACTTAAACAATATGTTTCCATTCGTTATATTGACTCCCAAGGAAATGCTTTGGTCAATGATACACAAGCGGGAGAATATATATCTCGTTTGAGTTCTGATGCTTTGCAAATAAAAGAAACCAATGATTCGACTTATCATCAGATCACGTTTACGGATGGTCAATTGATCATTCGCTATATTGAAAACAAACAGGATGCACAATCAGGTGCCATCATGTATGATGCCATTCCTTCTTCGCAACAACCAAGCGAGACTGATGTAATCACCACACCTCTGGTTGTTTATGATGAATCCACTGATTTCTATACGAATAACCAGGATGATTTGATTTATCCAAAAGATGATCAATATCGTGAAGGTATTGCGTTGTTGGATGATGATTTACTCGAAGGAAATGACAATCGTCGTCCACACTTACAGGATCGGGCAGTGGATCAATTGGTTCAACTGGGTGTCGATACACGAGATAAACAAGTCAATTATGATTTCCATTATTTGGATTTGGTAGATACAAACAATGCCAATGCATGGGTATCCAGTTCACAGGATGTGGATGTATATCTTCCGTATCCTAGTGGTTTAACCAGTGATACTGAATTCTATATCCTTCACTTCAAAGATCTTCACCGTGAATATGGTATTGCTGGGGAAGAAAATGTTATTGATGCGATCAATAACAGCGAAGTTGAAGTGGTTAAATACGAGAACAATGAAAATTGGATCAAGTTCTGTATTCCACGCAGTGGATTCTCTCCATTCTTGATCGTGTGGACTTCGGATAAACCGGTGGTTGAACCAGAACAACCAAATGAACCATCAAATCCGGGAACATGGGATGACGGTGGCCCGTTCACAACCGATGAATGTGGTTCTGTCTATGATCGATGGGGTAATCTCATCTATCAAGGTGTATGTGAAGCCACAGGATTCATGTTGGTTAATACCAAGGATAATTAATGAATACGGCAGTTGTTCAGTTTGAGCGACTGCCATTATCATGCCAATCGACAAGAAAAAATGCGATATAAATGAAATCTATGGTATAAATATAACCATGTTGTGGGCAGTGGATAGTCAGGAAATTGATAAATTACTTCTAAAAAACAAGGAGTGTATTGGTAGACGAATGGAAAAAGAAGCAATTGTTTCCGGTGTCTCTTTAATCCTTTCTGCGCTATCAAGCGAATATGTATCATTTGGCATTCTATCCTCAACATTTTTTAAATGGTGTTTTTTTGCACTGGGTGTCGGAAGCCTTGGGTTTCTTGCGTTTGACTATGTTAAAAATTATAAAGCTTATAAGTATGATTCGACTCAGATGTATGATGATATAAGGAAATTGAATATGATCCAACATGAACATTCATTGCTATGTATGAAACAAGCCGATAAATATCTGGTCTATTTTGATTCAAGATGGTCTTGTTTCCTTTTTCCAAACTATAAGACAACTACGAACAATAATGAGAAGCATTTAATTCAGTCGTTTTCAAATGACTTAAACATAAATGCAGATGATATTGAAATACGATATATATCTCAAGATGTAAGAGAGAAGTATTCAGTAAGTGCCAAAACAAACAAGTTATATCACCACATACTTTATCAGCTCGATTTAAAAAATATCCCGGATGTGATCAAGCAATCAGATTTTACTGTAAATGACAAACATTATTATTGGAAAACAGTAAATGAACTGTTAAGTGATAAAGCAACTTATGATTTTAACAGTGACATTGTTCACTTTGTCGATGAAGCGATAAAACAATAGATTTAACGATCATTCTTAAATGGTTTTGACCATTGCATTCTATGGTCAAAACCATTATTATTGAAGCACTCTGATAAAGGAAGGAGTTATTAACGATGCTGAATATTTTACTGATCATTGTTTCGGCATGTCTGATCATATTATCCCTGTTACAAAGCGGTAAGAGTGATGCCATGAGTGCTTTCACCGGTACCAGTGGTCTGACCCTGTTTACCAATGTCAAGGAAAGAGGTAGTGAAAAAATCATCTCCAATTTAACGATGGTGATGGGAATAATCTTCTTTGTATTGGTCATCGTCATCAATATGATTGGCTAAACCGTAAGCAATTACGGTTTTTTATTTGTTTCATCATCGCATAAAATAGTAATGAATATGAATATCATCAAAGAGATGGTCTATACCACCATTAATAATGAAAAACCATATACCTATGATGCCGATGCATTGGCATCGGCATTACATATTGACTCAATCGAGGATCGAGTCAACCTTTTACAATGTATTCATGATCTCACCAATGAATACCGTTTATTCGAATCTAAGAAACTTAAATATGCGACCGATCGACAAAGGGGATATAAAATCGGAACATTCTCGTATAAAACCAATCGCTATGGATTCATTGATACCGATGATGGTAACCATTACTATGTTCGACTGGATGATATCCAGGTCTTCGATCAGGATAAAGTAATTTATAAGGTAACGGATAAAGTCAATGGTGAAGCCACGATCATCGGGATAAAGGAACATACCATCAAAACCATGGTTGGGACCATATTGGTCAAGATACGTAATGGTCGAAAGACCTATATCCCGGTATTACGTCATTATGATATCCATGGTCAGATCAAGGGTATTGAATCCTGTGGTTTTGACCAGGATATGTATGTGGTCTTTACCATTGAATCCTATGATCCGTTCATATTATCCATTGGATCAGTTATCGGACCAACCCATGCCCCATTTATGGATTATATGGCATTGGCCATGGATCATGGTATATTCCCTGAGTATCCACTGGATGGGGAAAGGGAAGCCATGAAAATGGCTTCCCTACCCATCCAGGTGGATACGATACATCAGGATTTACGTGGTTTGACCACATTCACGATTGACGGGGATGATGCCAAGGACTTCGATGATGCATTATCTTTGATCAAAGAAGAAGATGGTTATACCGTGGTGGTATCCATTGCCGATGTATCCCATTATGTACGATATGGTTCACCATTGGATAAAGCGGCATATGATCGTGGGACCAGTATCTATTTACCGGGTATGGTGATACCAATGCTACCGGAAGTATTATCCAACGGGAGTTGTTCATTGAATCCAAACCAAGATCGCTATGCGATCTCGGTTTGCCTTCACTATGATCTAAATGGTCATACCAAAGGATACGATATCCATTTAAGTGTGGTCCAATCCAAATATCGATTGAACTATGGTCAAGCCAATGCATTCTTTGATGATCCACTTCATCCACTGCATCCATATGACAAGATCGGTGATGATTTGATGATACTCAAAGACTTATCCGAAAAGATCCACCGTAATCGGTATGCTAACGGTGGGATCGAATTCGATACCACTGAATTAGCGATTACGGTGGATCGTAACGGTCATCCTATTGGTATCACCACAAGAAATGATGGTATCGCCGAAGGCTTGATCGAGGATTTCATGATCGAAGCCAATGTGGCCGTGGCATCGTATTTGGTGGACCATAATATACCTGGTTTATACCGTATCCATGAAGGCATTGATTCAGATCGTCTGATCCAATTTAATGATTTAGCCAATCTGATTTACATGCCATTACCGAATAATCTGGATTTGATGGATTCTTTGACCGTAGCGAATTATTTAAAACAATGTAAGAGTGATGAATATTATCCCATCATCAATTCCAGATTGTTACGAACGATGAAGAAAGCACGATACAGTGAGATCTGTTCACCACATTATGGACTTGGTCTAACCACCTATTGTCACTTCACTTCACCAATTCGAAGATATCCGGATCTATTCGTGCATCGCATGTTGCATTACTTTGTATTCCATGATCAAACCATAGATCAAATGGCTTATTCTTCCATGATGGAAAAAGTCATGCATACCAGTGATTGTGAATTAAAAGCCGTTCAGATCGAACGCGAAGCGGTAGATCTGAAGTGTTGTGAATACATGCGGCCATACATTGGTAAAACCATGCATGCAACGGTCCAATCCATTACCGGTAGTGGGATGTTTGTTACCACCAAAGGATTCATTGACGTCTTTGTTCCCTATAAACTATCCCATGCCTATTGGTATAGTGGATATCCCTTTGTCAATGCAGAAAATGAATATGGTGAAACCATCATGTTAATGGACACCATCACCATTCGCATCGACAGTATCGATACCTATGAAAACCGGATCATTGCCACCATGGTCGATGGTCAAACCATCACTAAACCCAAACGTAATCGTCCAAAACGCAGCAAACCGAGAAAGAAGGAGAAAAAACATGGGTCAGCTCATCGCCGAAAATCGTAAAGCCCGTTATCACTATTTCATCGAGGATACCTATGAAGCGGGTATCGTATTGACCGGCAGTGAGATCAAAAGTGTGCGTGCCCATAAAGTTTCCCTCAATGAAGCCTATATCACCATCAAAAATGGTCAGGCCAGTATCAAGGAAATGCATATTGCTCAATACAAGCAAGCCAATTATCTCAACCATGATGAAACCAGGGTACGCAAGTTACTGCTACATAAAAAAGAAATCAATAAATTATCGGATGCCATTCAAAAAGATGGTTATACCATCGTGCCATTGAAAATGACCATTGAACATGGTTTAGCCAAACTCACCATTGGTGTTGCCAAAGGTAAAAATATGGCGGATAAACGTCAAACCAGTAAAAAAAGAGATATGGATCGAGCTGCAAGAGCAGCGATGAAAGTGAGGGTATGATATGGTCAAACCACAGTATGAATTGGTTGAATCCACACTCAACTACCATGGTATTTTAGTGGATGTCACCACGGATCTAGTCAACTATCCCAATGGTCATACCTATACCCGTGAAAAGATCCATCATTGCAAAGGTGTTTGTATCCTGGCATTAAACCCAGACCACAGTTTCTATGTGGTCAACCAATACCGCCATGGTGTCAACCAAATGGTATGGGAATTACCGGCCGGCAAGGCCGATCATCCCGATCAAACATTATTACAAGCTGCAAAACGGGAATTGGAAGAAGAGTGTGGTGTCATCGCAGAACATTGGATCGATATGGGAGAATTTATCCCTAGTGGTGCTTATTTGTCCGAAACCATCCAATGTTATCTGGCGTATGGTCTAACCCAAACTCATACCCATTTTGATGACGATGAATTCATTGAAATAGATACGTGGACCATGGCTGATGCCATTACGCACATTATGGACAATACCATTACCGATGGTAAGACCATTGCATTGATCTTAAAAGTGAATCAATGGTTGAACCAACACACAAACCAAAAAGTGATGAAATCAAAATGATTTCATCACTTTTTGTCTAAACCATCCAATTCTGGTCTATAAGGAATGGAGCCACTCAATTAATGATATATACTAAGATATATACCAAAGGAGGGCTGTATGCTTGCAAAAGTATTTGAGAATGGAAGAAGCCAGGCTGTGCGCTTACCAAAGGAGTGTCGATTTGATTGCAAGGAGGTTATCGTGAAACGAATTGGAGAAATGGTTATCTTAGTCCCAAAAGATAAAATCTGGGAAGTTTTCGAGAAAAGTAACCAACTGGTAACTCAGGATTTCATGGAGGATGACCGACAGTCCTACATCCAGAGTGAACGGGAGTCGTTTCAATGAACGGGTATATGCTGGATACGAACATTTGTATCTATGCCATTAATCGAAAAATCAAGGGGTTGAATAAAATCATTCAAACGGTTGGTAAGCTGAGCCATTTATATGTCTCAAGTATTACATTGGCACAATTAGAGCATGGCGTTTTCAAAAGTTCACGACCAGGACAAAATCAAATCGCGTTAGCGGCATTTCTGGCACCGTTTGAAATTCTTCCGTTTGATGATCGTTGTGCTTTTGCATTTGGACAAATCGCAAGTGACTTATATCGTAAAGGAACGCCGATTGGATTAATGGATATGTTGATCGCGGCACATGCATTAACCGTAAATTCAGTATTGGTTACACATAACACCAGTGAGTTTTCTGGGGTGGATCATCTGATGCTGGAAGATTGGGCCAAGAGGGCGATGGATGGGCCATTCGATACAGAGCGGCTGGAAAATAGTTGATGTCTATAGCATATATGCTGAAACCTTATATGCAAGATGCCATATATACCGGTAGGTATACTAAATCGTTTTCAACATGGAGCTGGCCGTTATAAACTAGGTATCTTACCGGAATACGGATATCGTATTTTTCTTTGAAGTAATCGAAAGATTTATGAGATTTGTAGGTTGATGATTTTACTTCAATCGGTACAATTCGCCGATTGGATCGTGTTAGAAAATCTACTTCATAGAGTTTTTCTTTATTCGTGTTTTCAGGTCGATACCGGAATTGATGAAAATAAAGAG
>CALVCY010000125.1 GCA_944326175.1 uncultured Erysipelotrichaceae bacterium | reverse complement strand
GATGATTCCAACACCAATGCGGCGGTTTTAGCCGAATATTTCGCGGCACACGATCTCGGTATTCAAGTGATCGGTTGTCCGAAAACCATTGACGGCGATTTAAAAAACGATGATATCGAATGTTCTTTCGGCTTTGATACGGCCACCAAAACATTCGCTGAATTGATCGGCAATATCGAACGTGATGCCAATTCCGCCAAGAAATACTGGCACTTCATCAAAGTCATGGGTCGCTCCGCTTCGCATGTTGCCTTAGAATGTGCATTGAAGACCCAGCCGAATATCTGCCTGATCGGTGAAGAAGTCGCAGCAAAGAAGATGAGTCTGAGTCAAATCGCTGATTATATCGCTGACTCGGTAGCGGATCGTGCAGCCAAAGGGATGAACTTTGGTGTGGCCATTATTCCGGAAGGCATTGTGGAATTCGTACCGGAATTTGGTACATTGATCGCAGAAATCAATGAATTACTGGCAGGTGAAAAGACCGCACAGTTCAATGCATTACCAACTTGGGACGAAAAGAAAGCCTTCATCAAGAATGGTTTGACCAGCGAATCCTATGCGGTATTCGATATTTTGCCGGAAGGCATCCAGAAGCAGTTGTTCCTTGAACGTGATCCCCATGGTAACGTCCAGGTATCCTTGATCGAAAGTGAGAAACTGTTCTCTGAACTGGTGGCCAATAAACTTGCAGAACGCAAAGCCAATGGTACCTATAATGGTTCATTCAAGCCACAACATCACTTCTTTGGATATGAAGGCCGTTGTGCATTCCCGTCCAACTTTGACGCGGATTATTGCTATTCCTTGGGCTACAATGCCTTCATGTTGATCCAGTATGGTTATACCGGCTATCTGTCCAAGATCTCCAATTTGTCCAAACCAGCGGATCAATGGATCGCCGGTGGCATGCCGATCACCAAGATGATGAATATCGAACGCCGTAATGGTGAAGACAAACCAGTCATTCGCAAAGCATTGGTGGAATTGGATGGTAAACCATTCAAATACTTTGAAGCACATCGTCAAAGCTGGGCGGTTGAAACGGATTATATTTATCCGGGAGCCATTCAGTATTACGGACCCAGTGATGTCTGTGATCAAACCACCGTTACATTAGCCTTGGAAAAGGGTGAATAAATACTGGCAAACACTATAAAATGTCTTGGTCAAACCAAGGCATTTTTATTTTGGGATCTTTGTGAAAGACTCGCGAAAATAGTGTGACCATTTTTCCTTTTAGCGCGAGTTGTCAATTTTATAACATGTTAAAATGCTCACGAAAGGAAATCCAGGAGGTATAGATTGTGAAAAAGGGATTATCTTTATTAACCAGTCTGCTCTTGCTGTGCACCACAGTCGGATGTTCCTCCACTCCCGCAACAAACGAGAGCGAAGCACCGGCAAGCGATGGTGAAAAGACCGCAATGACAGCTGGGACCTACACAGCCGTTACCACGGGTATGAACGATGATGTCGAAGTGACCGTCGAAGTCAGTGAAGACGCTATCGTATCCGTTGAAGTCACCAACGACTCCGAAACCCCGGGTATTGGTGGTGTGTTGGTCGATGCCAACGGGACCGTGTTAAATGGCGGTGGTAAAGCACCGACGGTATTGATTCCAGAACAAGTGGTTGAATATCAAACCGTCAATGTCGATAGTGTTACGGGTGCAACCATTACATCCGCAGCCGTATTGAATGGCATCAAGGACTGCTTGGAACAGGCGGGTGCCAATCTCGATGAATGGATGAGCGAAGTACCAGCCACAGCTGTGGAAGATGCCAGTGCGGATGTTGTCGTCGTCGGTGGTGGTGGAGCTGGTTTAGCAGCAGCCATCGCAGCGCATCAACAAGGTGCGAGCGTTATCATCATTGAAAAGAATGGTGAAGTCGGTGGGGATACCTTGGTCTGTGGTGCCATCTACAATACACCAGATGAAGCATTGCAGAGTCAGGTGACCATGAGCGATGCTGTCAAACAGACCATTGAAGATGCATTGGCTGAAGAACCGGTCAATGACGAGCACGCTGCATTACAGGCGGAAGTCCAGGCACAATGGGATGAATACAAAGCCAGTGGTCGTACGGACTTGTTCGATAGCAAAGAATGGTATGCATTGCAGACATGGATCAACGGCGATAAAGTCGGTGATCTCGATTTAGTCAAAGTATTGTGCTACAACTCCTATGAAGGTTTGGAATGGATCGAAGATCTGGGCATGACCTTCTCGGATGTGATCGGCCAGGGTGCCGGTTCCTTGTGGCAAAGAACCCATACATCCACGATGCAAATGGGTACGGGATTCATTTCTACTTATGTGGATTACATCGAAGCCAATGATGATATCACTGTGTTGACCGAATCCACCGCGACCGCATTGGTCCAGGATGAAAATGGTAAAGTCAATGCCGTGGTTTGCACCGATCGGGATGGCAATGAATTCACAGTAAGCGCCAATATGGGTGTGGTCTTAGCCACCGGTGGATTTGCAGCCAATTCCGAAATGGTTCAGGAATACAATACCAGTGGTAAATGGAATGACTTGAGTGAAGTTCAGACCACGAACCGTTTCTCTTGCTCTCAAGGTGATGGTATCACCATGGCTTTAGGTGTTGGCGCTTCCTTGACCGATATGGAACAGATCCAGTTACTGTATTTAGGTAACGTCAAAGATGGTCAATTGACCAAATATCCACCACGAGATGTCAATGGTACAGACCAGATCATCTTCATCAATAAAGAAGGCGAACGTTTCGTTCGTGAAGACGGACGTCGTGATGAGATCTGCTTAAGTGTCATCGATCAGACCGACAGCATGTTCTACATGTTGGAAAGTGGCGATGGTGCAGGTTATGTAGATATCACCGATCCTTCATGGCGCAGTGCTGATGGATTCACCTTCCAATATCTGGAAGAAAACGGATTCGTCGTTGTTGCGGATACATTGGAAGAATTGGCTGAAAAGCTGGATATGGATCCGGCGACGTTACAGGCGACAGTGGATCAATTCAATGCGGCCGTGGATGGTGCTGAAGATGAATTCGGACGTACCTTATTCTCCACGAAACTTGAAAATGGTCCGTGGGTTGCTACTCCTCGTCAGGCGTGTGTCCACCATACCATGGGTGGTGTCACCATCGATACCGAAACACATGTATTGGACGAAGCTGGAAATCCGATTGCTGGATTGTATGCTGCTGGTGAAGTCACTGGTGGTATCCATGGCGGTAACCGTTTAGGCGGTAATGCTGTGGTCGATACAGTTGTCTTTGGTAAGCTGGCGGGTGAAACCTGCGTTGCCGACGCACAATAAATCAATCCTAGTTGATTTATAATTCACAAAGCATCCATTATAATTTGGTGGATGCTTTTCATGTGAAAGGAAGATTTCATGAACATCAAACAACTGATCACCTTCGTTACCTTAGCCAAAGAACAAAATTACATCAAAACCTCCGAGTTGCTCAATTATGCACCATCCACCCTGGCCAAACATATTCATGCTCTGGAGGAAGAGCTGAATAGTCCGTTGGTGGAATATAAAAACAACAAGATCGAATTGACGGATCATGGCAAACGGTTTTTGCCATATGCCAATCAATTGCTGGACATTTATCATAACATCCAGAATGAATTCGATTCCCCCAAAGGACAACGATGCATTCGTTTGGCCGGCGGGGAATTGATGGTGGGTTTTTCCTTTGGGGATTTCTTTGCCGATTTCGAAAAGAAAAATCCCTCCATTTCGTTGCAGGTCAATACCATCTGTTGTGCCAGAGTACCGGAATGGTTAGATCAAAACGTCGTTGACATCGGCTTTGTTCAGACGCTGGATACGCGAGAAGATGAACATCAAACGGTTTTGCCATTATTCAAAGAAAAATTATGTCTGATGACGTCTGGTGATCATCCATTGGTCAACCAAGCAAAGGTGCGGATCGAAGATATGCATCATCTTGATTTTTCCTACACGTATGAAGACTGTTGTTTTACCGATGAATTTCGGAATATGATGCATCGCAACGATGTGCATCCACGCAGTGAGTTGTTTTTGGGAAGCATCCATGCAGTGATCAACACAGCCAAAAGTGATAAACGGATATGTCTGATCCCTTATGTGGATGTGGAGAAAGTCAAAGCGATGGGGTTGGTCCAATTAAATTGGGTGGATGCCATGGACATCTATGATGTCATCCTGCTTCCGAAAGGATTGCGTGTGGATGGGGATATCGATCATTTGATCCAACGTGCCAGAGCATATACGGCGGAATTGAAACGGGGTGCAGCAACACAAGATATCGTGTTGCTTTGATGGATGGTTGGATCATCGGGTGTATCATTGCATCAGAAAATGACGTTTAGGAGTTATTTATGAAGGAAAATCGAATCACCAATATTATCGATTATATGATCTGGCGCGGTGATCTTTCGTTTGCTGCCGATCCGTTCAATGAAGTGGATGCACTGATCCTCTCCCGCTTTTCTTATATGGATATGAAGGATATCGTGTTTAATGACGCGGTTGGTCCAACCATTGCTCAGGCATATGAAATCTATCATCAAAATGAAGCACAGCGTCCAAAATTTGCACCACAGGATCCGCAGTTGTTTCAATTAATGGCCCGATCCACCCGATTCAAGGATTGCCGGCTGTTATACCATGATTTTCGATTTGATGAAGATGATGTGGAACAGTTTTCCACGATCACCATCGAATTGCCCGATGATCGCTATTTCCTTTCTTTCCGTGGTACGGATAATACCGTCAATGGCTGGAAAGAAGATTTATTGATGACATTTGATGATTCCATTCCCAGTCAGGAAGATGCATTGGAATATATCCACCGCGTCGCTGGTTTGACCAGTGGTGATTTATTTTTAGGTGGTCATTCCAAAGGTGGGAACCTTGCAGTTTATGCGGCATTGTTTTGTGACGATGAGATCGCAAAACGGATCAAAGGTGTCTTTTCCTTTGACGGACCGGGATTGCATGCAGACAAAGTTAAATTGATCGACGATAAGATCGCTTTGCCCTATATCGCAACCTACATGCCCCAATCGTCGATCTTTGGCAAAATGTTATCCCATAAGGAATTGCAGGTCACCGTGCATTCCAATGCAACGGGTGCATTGCAGCATGACATTTATACATGGGAAGTGATCCGTAAAGATTTTGTATTAGTCACGGAAGACACGGCATCTTCTCGTGTTTTTGATCAAGCGTTCCATGATTATTTGGCAAAATTATCCACTGATGATCGACGCAAAGTGGTCAATATCATTTTTGATGCACTGGAAGAATGCGGTGCGGTGACCACGGATGATCTAACTGAGAATCTGGCAGGCAATTTGTTTAAAGTGATGAAGCATATGAGCGAATTGGACAGTGATGATGCAAAACTGGTCAAAGATGCCATCAATGTATTGGGTGATTCCATCAAAGAAGGGATCATTGAAGAAATCAGCAATGCGATTCCGTTTTTTAAGAAAGAAAAGCATAGCGATAACGAATGAAACACGCTTTATGGTTCTAACTGTGGATGAGAAGATCCACTTGCAAATATTACCGCAGGATTACGGTCAGATTTTGGGTGGAGTTTGACAAGTGAATCTGATTTACTTGTAATGGAGTTAGTCCACTCATCTGTTATGGATCGCCACAGTAAATTATTATTGGAGTTGTTGCAAGAAAAAGAAACGGTCACTGCCAATGAACTGGCAGTGGCTTTGGGCGTCTCTAACAAAACCATTCGCAACCGTTTATCCGGTCTGATGGATGAAATTCGTACACATGGGGCTCGGTTGCTTTCCAAAACGGGGAGCGGATATACGCTGGTTGTCGATGATCCAGTCGAATTTGAACGATATCTTCATGCGTATTATCCTGTAGAACTCCCATCGGATTCCAAGGAACGGGTCCGCTATATCATTCATCGTCTGTTGGAATCCAATGTATATCAGCGCATTGATGATATCGCTGAATCGATCTATGTTTCCCGCAATACCATCACCAACGATTTGAAAGAAGTGGAGAAGGTAGTGGCGTTATATGGTTTGACCATCCAACGTCGTCCCAATTACGGATTGAAGATCGTCGGAGATGAATTCGATATCCGTCTGTGTCTGGCCAATAATGTATATCACTATCCTGAATTCCGCCACAATGCCATATTTAAACCATCGAGTGAAGTGGCATCCATCGTGATGGAACTGTTTGCCCAACATCAGATCAATATATCCGAGAGTTCATTTGAGAATCTGATGTTGCATCTTTTGATCAGTATCGCGCGTATTGCCAACCATCATCCAATCCAAATCGACCAAAATAAGATCGATGAGATCCAAAATCAAATTTCTTCCTATATCCAAACCATCTCCAATCTGCTGTGTGATCGCATAGAAGCCGTCTGTTCAGTGTCTTTCAATAAAATCGAACGGCTGTATACCAGTGTCCATCTGACCGGAAAGATTTCTTCCGACAGCCAAAATGGCTATGGTGAATCCATGGTCATCTCGACGCAGATCGACGAATTAGTGCTGCGCATGATTAATTTCATTTACGAAACATATCATCTCGATTTTCGTCGAAATCTTGAACTGCGCATGTCATTGAATCAACATATGGTACCGATGGATATCCGATTACGTTACCATATTCCCTTGCACAATCCATTATTGAAACAGATCCGAAACAGTTATGCGTATGCGTACGAAATTGCCGTATCGACCTGTTCGATTTTAACCGAGTACTATGGTTGTACCATCCCGAATGATGAGATCGGCTATATTGCCATCCTGATCGCCTTAGCCATGGAAAAACGGGATCGTACCCCACGCAAATACAACATCGTCGTTGTCTGTGTGTCAGGACGGGGTACGTCCCAGTTATTCATGTATCGCTATCGGCAGGCATTTGGTAAATACATCGATCATATGTATGAATCCACCGTTTATGAACTGCCACAGTTTGATTTTAAAGGAAATGCCATCGATTTGGTCTTTACCACGGTTCCATTAAACTTTAAAGTTCCCGTCCCGGTGTTTGAAGTATCGCCGATATTAAGCAGTGATGAGATCGACAACTATCAGAAAATGCTGGAAAACGGGGACATCGGCTTTATTCGACACTATTTTTTTGCGGACTTGTTTATGCCACACCTTTCGGCCAGTGGTAAGGAAGAGGCATTGTCGATACTGAGTGAGTATGTCGCCAATCGTCGCAATGTCCCTTCGGATTTCTATCACCAGATCATGAAACGGGAACTATGGGGACAAACAGATTTCGGGAATCTGGTGGCCATTCCTCACGCGGCAAAACTATTTGCCTGTGAACCCTTTATCGCTGTCGCCATATTGGATCAACCGATATGGTGGGGCCACAATGATGTCCAGATCATTTTTCTCGTGTCACTATCCGATTCCAATAATGATTCGGAATCGTTTTATCGAATGATGACCAATTTTATCAGCGTTGCGGATTATGCCACAGCATTGATCGAAAAACCAACCTTTGATCATTTGTTGGATCTTTTGGCCAAAGCATACCGTGGTTAAACCATCGTTAATTCCATCCTATCCAAAAATTGCCGTAACCCTCACGGCAATTTTTTGGTTTAACTTCTTGCGCTATGTTTTTTATAGTGGAATCATCAAGGAAATAAGATTCGCGAATGTCATTCCTTAAAAAGAAAGGAGATAAAAATGGGAAGTGAAATGGAAGTTGCCATCATGCAATTGATTACCCATGGAGGAAATGCTCGTTCGGCATCGATTCAGGCTATCCGAGAAGCCCGAAATGGCAACTTCGAATCCGCAGATGCCTTACTGGCGCAGGCAAACGAGCAAATGAACGAAGCCCATCAGGCACAGACTCAGCTGATCTTTGCCGAAACCAACGGGAATCCGGTCCCGTTGAGTCTTCTGATGGTCCATGCACAGGATCATGTCATGAATGCCATGACGGTCAAAGATCTGGCCAGTGAAATGGTAGCCATGATGAAAGTGCAAGGAAAGGAACACTAAAATGAAACATATTGTACTGTTATGCGCCCAAGGTATGTCCACCGGCATGCTGATGAACAAAATGCGCGAAGCAGCCAAACAGATGAATTATGAATGCAGTGTGGAAGCACATTCTGTTAGCGAAGCAAAAAGCGTATCCGCATATGCCGACTGTATTTTGATCGGACCACAGGTCCGTTATGAGCTGGATGGTGTTCGCGCCCAATGTGGCAATATCCCAGTCGATGTTGTGGATATGGTCGCATATGGACGACTCGACGGCGCGAAAGTCATCGCGCAGGCACGCCAATTGATGCACGACTGAGTGTTGCTTGCGATGTCAATCAATTCATATAGAAAGGATCCATTATGTCATTTGTCGATAAGATGAGTGCAACAGTGATGAAGTTTGCGCAATTGCGCTATATCAAGATCATCATGAATGCATTCATGGGTATTGCTGGTTTTTCCATCGGTGCCTCTTTGTTCTCTTTGGTCAAGTCCATTCCGCTTGATCCATGGCAGAATTTCTTAACCACCAGTGGATTGGGAGAGATCTTATCCATCCCCATCAACATGGTTTCCAACATGTATGCCATCATGGTCGTTTTATGTGTCGGTTATGAAGTGGCGAAATCATTCAATCAAAAACGTCCGTTACCGGCTGCTATGGTCGCCTTTGGATGTTTCATGATCGTTACACCGTTTACAGCAAATGTTTCCATTGCCAATGAAGCTGGAGAAATGATCAGCGGTGTCGCTTCCAATGTTTTACCGGTTTCAGTTCTTGGTTCTCAAGGAATCTTTGTGGCCATGATCTGCGGTTTGATCGGTGCACGCTTATATTGTTTCCTGATGGATAAAAACATCAAGATCAAAATGCCGGATTCCATTCCGCCTGCTGTGGCGGGTATGTTTGAAACCATGATTCCAGCCGGCTTGGTATTCATTGTCTTCATGCTGATTCGTATGGGATTTGCAGCGACAAGTTATGGAACGATGCAGACATTTATTTACTCTGTATTACAAGCCCCATTGATGGGGATCGGTGCCAATCCTGTCGGTGCCGCATTGTATCTGATGGCAGGTAAATTCTTGTGGATGTTCGGTATCCATGGCGATATGCTGGCGTATGCCACATTGGGATCGATCCGTTCAGCGGCTACCCAGGCCAATATGGCTGCATTTGCAGCCGGAGAAGCCTGTCCTTATTTGGAATGGGCGATGCTGACACCGGTGACCAATGTCGGTATTCTTGGTTTGACCATTCTCTTATTGATCAGCAAATCCAAACAGTATAAAAGTTTAGGTAAATTATCCATTGCCACGTCGATTTTCCAAATCACTGAACCGGTAATGTTTGGTTTCCCGATCATTCTTAATCCGATCATGGCGATCCCCTTCGTGCTTTCCCCAGGTATCTGTGTGTTATTGACCTCCCTGGTGATGCGGATTGGATTGGTTGCACCATTTACCGGTGTGGCATTATCCAACGTCATCCCGACACCCATTTACATGTGGATGGCCACCAATTCCTTCACGGGATTGATTTGGGGATTTGTATTGATCGCGGTCTGTGTGGCACTGTACTTCCCGTTCTTTAAAATCGCTGAACGTGCAACATTGAAGGAAGAACAGGCAACTCAAACCCAATTGGATGCTTGATCGGCACGGGTGAAATAAAGTGAAAGTGCGTTGTCAGATCAACGCACTTTCCGTTTCTCATACAAAAGGAGCGTATATGTCAAAATTATCGAGTGATTTTTTATGGGGTGGCGCAATTGCGGCCAATCAATGTGAAGGAGCGTGGGATCAGGATGGAAAAGGTGTCAGTACTGCCGATGTACAGACATGCGGTGGTTTGGCCAAATATACCTGCGAGATCCCCGGGATACCAGATCAGTATCGTTCATATATGAAAAGCATGCGCGGCGTCACCTATACCGATGGTTCGACCAAAAGTGCCTGTATCGCCTTTAAGATGAACACTTATCCAGACCATGGTATTCCTTCCATATTGGAAGATGAATATTACCCCAACCACAAAGGCATTGATTTTTATCATCGTTATAAGGAAGATATTGCATTGCTGGCGGAAATGGGTTTTAAATGTTTTCGTCTGTCCATCGCATGGTCCAGGATCTATCCAACAGGTGAAGAGGCATTAGCGAATGAAGCGGGTCTAAAGTATTATGATGATCTTTTCGATACATGTCATCACTATGGTATCGAACCAGTGGTGACCATATCCCATTATGAGATGCCATTGGCTTTATCCATCAAGTACAATGGTTTTGCTTCCCGCCATGTGGTGGATTGTTACATGCGTTATGTCGAAACGATATTCGATCGCTATCATGCGAAAGTGAAATATTGGCTGACATTCAATGAGATCAATTCCGTCGTCCACAGCGGATTCGTCAACGCCGGTGTATTTTCCAACGATCCAAAACTGATCGAAGCGGCGTCCTATCATCAATTCATCGCCTCGGCCAAAGCCGTGATACTGGCGCATGAAAAATATCCCAATATCCAGGTGGGGTGCATGGTTGGAACATCCCTGGCGTATCCGTATTCCTGCAAACCGGAAGACTGCATGGAATCCATCAAAGCCAATCACAAACGAGATCTGTATTATCCGGATGTTTTGATGCGCGGCTATCTTCCGGAATATAAGTTGATCGAATTGAAGCAAAAAGGGATCGAATTGCCGATCCTTGATGGCGATTTGCAATTGCTTCAGGATGGTGTCTGCGACTTTATGGCATTCAGTTATTATCAGACTTCATTGGCCATGGCCAAGGATGAAGCGATGGAGCGCACCAGTGGGAATATGGGAACGTTCATCCGCAATCCCTATTTATCCAAGAGTGAATGGGGATGGCAGATCGATCCATTGGGACTTCGGTATACGTTGAATTTTTACTATGATCGGTATCATAAACCATTATTCATTGCTGAGAATGGATTGGGTGCAAAAGACACATTGGAACGTAATGGGACCATTCATGATCCATATCGTATCGAATATTTAAAAGCACATATCCAGGCCATCAAGGATGCGATCACCATGGATGGGGTCAATGTGTTTGGGTATACACCATGGGGATGTATTGATCTGATCAGTTGTTCGACTGGACAGATATCCAAACGATATGGATTTGTTTATGTGGATGCGGATGATGCAGGAAATGGTTCATATGATCGGTATCGTAAAGACAGTTTTTACTGGTATAAAAAAGTGATCCAGAGTAACGGAGAAGATCTGGATTGATCGAATCAAAGATGTGGTGGTTCTACCACATCTTTTTATGTGGTATAGACCATTCGATACAATGGTAAACTGATTATATGGATAGGGTTAAATTGTGACCAGGAGGACGTATGGCTAGAATCGAATGTAATTTCATTTCTTATTCTTTGATGCGCTCAACGGATATTACCGTGATCTTACCTACATTATCTTTTCCGGAAGTGATCAATGGTAAAACAAGTCATGGTATTGTCCATAAATATCCTGTGATCTATTTGTTGCATGGAATGGGCAACAACCATCTTCAATGGTGTGGTTATGCCAATGTGGAACTGTATGCCGAAGAACGTCAGATCGCTGTGGTGATGATCAGCG
This sequence comes from uncultured Erysipelotrichaceae bacterium, assembly GCA_944326175.1. The sequence continues at coordinate 2,245 of CALVCY010000125.1, read as the reverse complement.
GTGAAAACGGATTTTATAAAGACAATGGAAAGTCTGCAAATTTTGAACTGTTCCTGGAAAAAGAACTTCCCGAATTCGTGACATCCATGTTTCCGATTTCATCAAGAAAAGAAGATACGTATTTGGCGGGTCTGTCCATGGGTGGTTTCGGAACGCTTTACCATATGATCCAATATCCAAATCACTATCAGGCAGTGGGTGCATTTTCCGCCGCCATTGAACATGAGCAGGGGAATATAGTGAAGATGACACAAGAAGCCATTAATGAAAATATGGTATTACCATCGATATATCTTGCCTGTGGCGAAGATGATTTTCTCTATGCCTCGAATCTGAAATACCATCACTTTTTGGATGATCATCATATCGATCATACCTGGGTATCTAAGCCGGGTTACAGCCATGAATGGCGATTCTGGGACCAGTGTATAGAACGATTCATGGATTGGATCCCACGCAGTGATGCCTACAAAGAGAGTAAACGAAAGGTATGACCATCCTATGCAAGTGGTTCGACCACGGGTAGAATGGTGGATACATGAGGTAACATTATAATTTTAGTTCATCACTTTTCAGCCATTAGCAAAAGCGCATGGTCATATTGTAAAGACCACCTTACCCATAATGCCTTGAGCAACGCAGCGTATGATATCTGTAGTGTGATTTATCAACATCCACACTGCAATCAGGACTTGATCGCACATTTGCTAAATATGGATAAAAGCAGTGTGGCCAAAATATTAAGCAAATGTGAAACGGATGGAATACGTGGTTTGAACCATCAATCGGTGTGGAAGGACGATCTTTCAATGAATGGATACACAGCTCCACTTCATGATGGATCAATGCATTTTCCAATGTTTAAACAAACGTATTGCGTTTTTTGAATCGTTATAAGGGAATGGTTTGATCCATGTCTCCATGGGTTCGAATGATTTGGATCCGATAATCCAATTCCGGTATCATTGATTTTTGATGATCCACTGTCATTTTGGTTTGTACCATGGCTAGGTTGGAACCTCGGGTTCCAACCGTTATGATCGAGGGTTTTAGGGTCATACCATGAGTATAAGCCAGTTCGCTTGATTCCTAAAATCCATATGGTTCGACCATTGATATGCTCTTCGTATCCTCTATCTTTTTATCTTCTGTATCGATTCCGTAATTGTTTGCTTTCTGTGAATTATCGTCCATGTTAAACTGCAGACAAGGAGGATCATTTCATGTCAAAAACATACCAGTTCCCTCAAGGCTTTTTATGGGGAGGCGCCGTTGCCGCCAATCAATGTGAAGGTGCGTGGAAAGAAGGCGGCAAAGGCGAATCCGTTCCGGATCATATCACGGCCGGATCGATGACTTCACCGCGTCGCTGGACCAAGCAAATCGAAGCAAATACGTATTATCCGAGCCACCATGCTGTGGATTTCTATCATCATTATGAAGAAGACATCGCCTTGATGGGCGAAATGGGATTCAAGTGCTTCCGCACATCCATCAACTGGGCACGTATTTTCCCCAATGGGTATGATGATAATCCCAATCCCGAAGGGATCGCGTTCTACCATAAAGTATTCCAATGCTGTCACAAGTATGGCATTGAACCATTGGTCACGTTATCGCACTATGAATTACCATGGGGACTAACCGAAAAGTACAATGGTTGGGCCAGTCGTGATGTGATCGATCACTTCGTTCATTATGCGTATACCTGTTTTATGGAATACAAGGATGAAGTCAAATATTGGTTGACGTTCAATGAGATCAACTGTGCCATGATGCCCTTTGGTACGATCATGGGTTTAGGGATGGTCCCCGAATATCCTGCCATGGATTTTAAACATCAGGAGTCCAAACCCCAGATGCAAAAACGTTTCCAGGCACTGCATCATCAATTCGTGGCCAGTGCGAAAGCGGTTCAGGTTGGTCATGCCATCAATCCGGATTTTAAGATCGGCTGCATGATCGCCGGCCATACCTGTTATCCGTATTCCTGCAATCCCAAAGATGCATTGGCGGCTCAGCATCAAAACAACATGAACAATTATTTCTGTGGCGATGTGCAAGTGCGTGGGGAATATCCGTATTTTGCAAAACGTTATTTCCAAGATAATGATATCCATATCGACATCACGGAAAATGATCGGATTGAATTAAAACGTGGAACTGTCGACTTCTACAGCTTCAGTTACTATATGTCATCTGTGGCTGCAACCCAACCGGTTGAAACCAAAGGCGATGACAAGGT
>CALVCY010000124.1 GCA_944326175.1 uncultured Erysipelotrichaceae bacterium | reverse complement strand
GTAATTGAAGGACCCAAATGGTGTGGCAAAACGACAAGTTGTGAACAACAGGCAAAGAGTGCGATTTACATTGATGATCCAGAAACAAAAAAAGCGAATTTGGAAATGGCAGAATTGGATCCATATTTTTTGCTTCAGGGGGATAAACCGCGATTGATCGATGAATGGCAATTGGCACCGAATTTGTGGAATGCAATTCGAAGGACCATAGACAAATCCGATGAATTTGGATTGTTCCTTTTAACAGGTTCATCTATTCCGGTCGATCTTGATGATACTGCTCATACTGGCACAGGAAGATTTAGTTGGATTCTGATGCGCCCGATGTCGCTATATGAATCAAATGTTTCAAATGGGAGTGTCAGTCTTAGTACGCTGTTTAATTGCCCACAAACGATTCACGGTGTATCCGATTTGACATTGAAGCAACTCGCTGAGTGGGTATGCCGAGGTGGGTGGCCTCGGGGTGTTAGTTTATCCGTCGATCACGCAATGCAATTGCCGTTTGACTATATTGACAGCGTGATTAAACATGACATGCATCGCGTTGATGGGATAAATCGTAATGAAACATTGGTTCGGCGCTTTTTTAAGTCGTATGCGCGTAATCAGGGCGCAGCGACACCATATACGAAAATCGCGCAAGATATCGACGTTGGAGAAGGTATACTAAATAATCAAACCGTTTCTGAATATGCAAGTGTGTTAACCAAACTGTTTATTATCGAGGATCTGACTTCTTGGAATCCCAATATTCGCTCGCGTTTAACGATGCGTCAAACTCCAGTGCGTTATTTTGTCGATCCTTCAATTGCCACGGCAGCACTTGGCGCCACTCCAGCTGATCTACTGCTCGACTTGAACACTTTTGGTTTGTTCTACGAGACGCTTGCGATTCGTGATCTTAGAATTTATGCACAATCGCTTTACGGAACGGTCCATCAATACCATGATCACAATGGTTTGGAATGTGACGCGGTCGTTAGTTTGCGTAATGGAAAATACGGTTTGATTGAAATTAAGTTAGGTGGTGACAAAGCGATTGAGTCGGCAGCAGCTTCGTTAAAAAAACTTGAAAATATAATCATTCAATCCGGAAGAGAAGAACGTCCATCATTTTTAATGATACTTGTAGGTGTCGGAAAATATGCCTATCGACGTAAAGACGGCATCTACATTGTACCGATCGGTTGTCTTAAGAATTAGGTATACAAATCAATTCAAAAGCCCTTCAAATAGAATTTGAAGGGCTTTTGATTTAAATGATGATCGCATTATCAAGGTCCAATGTTTCACGCGGTCGTAGGATCACAGTATTGTCTGCTTTAAATTTCTGGGCTCGATTCAAATCAAAGAGTGATTGCGGCGATGTATGGTATGGAATGACATGCTTGGCTTGGATTATATCTGCACATTGGATTGCTTCGTCAATATCCATATTGTAGATGCCATCACAAGGTAAAAATGCATAATCCAAATGACGATCTTTTAATGATCGCATCATATCCGTAGTGGATGTATCGCCCGCAATATAGATGGTTAAACCATTGAATATCAGAAGAAACCCAACACATTCGTTTTTTGAATGGTTTTTGTTATAAGCTTCCACACCTTCAACAGTGATTTCATGGAATGTCTTGGTTTGATAGATCCCATTTTTCAGCAAATCAAAATTTTGCCAGATGATACAATCATCGTTTTTGGCAGGACGATCAATTTGATTATGATCATAATGCTGGTGCGATACCAAAATCAGATCAGCTTTCTGGTCATAACCATCCCCAGCATGTGGGTCTATGTAGACAACGTGTCCTTGATCCGTGGTCAACCGTAAAGAAGCGTGACCTTGATAAAAAATACTGTTCACAAATGAAGCCTCCTGATAAGCAAATTTTATCACTCATAAAGGCAGTTAGGTGTGTTGGAATGATTGATATAATATGCGCAAAGGGGTTTGGGAAATGTATCAAAATCAGAATTTTAGGAGGTTTAAACGTAAGATCGATTTTGAACGACTTTCCCATTATCGCGAGAATGATCAACTCGAAGTCAAACGTGCAAAAGGAGGGTTCCCAAAAAGTCTTTGGGAAACTTATTCGGCGTTTGGCAATTGCAAAGGCGGAATCATCTTACTGGGTGTCGATGAGGACGAATATCATCATTTTGATGTAGTTGGTGTTCCTGACGCACAGGCCTTGATCAAACAGTTTTGGGATACAGTCAACAATCCATTCAAAGTTAGTACTGTACTTCCAAGTGAATGGCATGTTTATGAACAAAGGATTAAAGAGAAATCGGTTGTCGTGATCGAGGTGCCGCCAGCTGATAGAAGGCATAAACCTGTGTTCATTAATGGAAATCCTTATACCGGAACATACAAACGAAACGGCGAAGGAAATTATCTTTGCAAACAAGCAGAAATCATTAGCATTATTCGAGATTCTTCCGATTCGACAGCTGACATGACTGTTTTAGATGAATTTGGAACGGAAGCCATTAATTTCGAAACAGTAAAAGCATATCGCAACCTGATATATGCGTCTAAGCCAAGTCATCCGTGGAATGACCTGAATGATTTGGATTTTCTTACCCGTTTGGGTGCCCTGGTGTCCAAAACCGATGGAAAGCTCCATCTGACAGCAGGTGGTCTATTGATGTTTGGCGAGGATGTTCATATTCTTCGCGCATTTCCGGGCTATTTTTTGGATTACCGAGAGCAATTACTTCCTAGCGTTCCCTATACCAAACGCATCTACTCAGGATCTGGGGAATGGAGTGGGAATTTATTTGATTTCTATATCTATGTTTTAAATGCTTTAAATTCGTTTATACCAAATCCGTTTTTTCTTAACAGGTATTTTAGAGTTGATGAAAATGATTTGCATCGAGCTGTCCGTGAATCACTGTTGAACTGTTTGGTAAACGCGGATTATTTTCAGCGTACCGGTATCGTTATTACTTGTGATGGTAAAGAAATACAAATGCGTAATCCAGGCTCTTTCAGAATTGATTTTGAATTAGCCAAACAGGGAGGAATATCGGATCCTCGTAACCAACTTCTGTTTCGCTTTTTCGGATTTCTTGAAGTCAGTGAACGCATGGGGACTGGTATTTATCGAACAATCCGTAGCTGGACCCGTGCTGGTTTACCAGCTCCCGAATATGAAATATCGGAAAGTCCGTATTTTGTTTTGCTGAAACTGGGTTTAAAAATCACCGAACCCCTGGATGAGCATATGAGCGAGAAGGAGTTAAAGGATCGATTCTTTGAAGGAGACGAAAACTATAACGCAACGATGGATTATTTTTCGGAAAATGAGCGGCGAAATAAGCATAAGATGAAGCGTACTGACAAAACCTAACAAAATGCATGTATATTCGATGATCACGACAAAGCGGTACTGAAGGTTCTGGCAGATCATCCGGACCAAACTAGCAAACAGATTGCAAAACGACTCCACGTCCAACCGTCCGTGATTATCGAGAGTTTGCAAAAACTCATCAATGATCATCTGGTCATCATGTTTGAAAAAAACAAAGTGTGCAAGTTCAGATTGTTATAGAGTTGTTTTTAACCATTACCTCCACCAACTGGTCTTCCAGTTGGTGGATTTTGCATTGGTTAGATAATCCATCTTTAAAAAGGGTGGGTGCATCTTCAAGGATAGTAGAGATGGTGTAAACCACCTGTTGATCATATTCAGTATTTTCAATGGTCATGCCATGTATTTCCACAATATGATTCACCTTTCCGATTCTTTCATAATCTACTTCAACTCGATAAAAGTGAACGGTTTGAAATGTGGTGAAGATGGCGTGTTGCAATGCCAGTGCACAACTGGAACCATAGGCTCTGATCAAACCACCGGCACCTAGCTTGATGCCACCATAATAACGGATCACGATGGCAATGATATTGTCTACATCGTTTTTAAGCAATGTTTGCAAGATGGGTGAACCTGCCGTTCCGGCAGGTTCACCGTCATCATTGCTTTTGGAATATTGATGATGATCGAGTAGATAGGCATAGCAATAATGGGTGGCTTGTGGATAATCTTCCTTGGCTTTGGCAACCAATGCTTTGGCTTGATCAATCGTAAAACAGCGATGTAATAGACAAATGAATTCACTGCGATTGATGGTTTGCTTAAAGGTGACACTGGACTTAATTTGCATGGTTTGATTATATCAAGTAGTGTTGAAGCATGGATAGGAGTGGTAAAGAAGATGAGTGTGATGATATCCACATGGAGAATGAGTTATAACGGTATGGTCAAAGCCAGAAGAAACTATGGTTTGAACCATGATTTGGATCAGGCATTGGCGGCATTGATCCATGATGTGGAAAATGATCCACGGTTTCATTCCGTTGGAATGGGTGGTTTACCCAATCAACAAGGAATCATTCAATGTGATGCATCCTATATGAACGGCACCACATTGGCCTATGGAGCATGTGGTGCCGTAGAGAACGTGGTTTCACCATTTGATCTGGCTTATCTTCTGAGCAAGGAATACCGGTTCAATAATTTTCTGGTTGGTCAAGGGGCATATGATTATGCGAATGATCATGGTTTGACCATTGGTTCCTTGATGGATTATGTGACCTGGAAACAATATACGGATCGATCAAATCAAGAGATGGCTTCTTTAAAAGCATATGACGGGCATGATACCGTTTGTGCATGTATGGTCGATGATCAGGGGCATTGCGTGGTTGGAACCAGTACCAGTGGGTTGTTCATGAAACATCCGGGAAGATTAGGGGACACGCCATGCATCGGATGTGGATTCTATGCCGATGATCAAATTGGTGCAGCGGCAGCCACCGGTGTGGGTGAAACCATTTGTAAAGGTGTGTTGAGCCATGCAGTATTGCAACGGATCGCACAGGGAGAAGAGCCGATGCATGCCGCTTCCACATTGGTTGCTGAATTTACTGAAATACTCAAATCACGATATGGTAAAACGGATGCCATTTCATTGATCGTGGTCGATAAACAGGGACGTTATGGTGTGGGAACCAATGTAGACTTTGCGTTTGTTCTATCCGTTGATGATCAACCCGTACGAACCTATGTGGCTTTAGCTGATCCACATGGGTGCACCATCCACATGGATGATGGTCAAATCAACGTGGATTGACCATGACCATGGTGTAGAATAGTAACACATATTGGAAAGGAAGTATTATGGCAAAAATCGAATTTGAAGTGGATGACAAGATTTATCAAAGTTTCATGAATTTCTGTACAGAATTGAATATGGATGCCAGCCAGTTATTGATCAAATTCATGGAAGCCATTGGTGAGGGTGGTGAAGCCATATTAGACATCCCCTATCACATGCCTTCCGATACCCTCAATGCGATGCTGGATGAGATCAAAGCCGCAGAAGATAGTGGTGAAACCACCTCATCTTCTGAACAGATCAAAGCCATCATTCATAAATACATGAATTAAGGAATATTATGCAGGATAAGATCATCATCACCGGAGCCAGAGAAAACAATCTGAAAAACATTTCCCTGGAAATCCCACGAAATAAACTGGTGATTTTGACTGGAGTCTCTGGCTCCGGAAAGACATCACTGGCATTCGATACCATTTATGCCGAAGGTCAACGCCGCTACGTTGAAAGTTTAAGCGCGTATGCCCGGCAGTTTTTAGGTGGATTGGAAAAGCCGGATGTGGAAAACATCGAAGGTCTTTCCCCAGCCATCTCCATCGATCAGAAAACCACTTCCAACAATCCCCGTTCCACCGTTGGTACGGTCACGGAAATCTATGATTATCTGCGCTTACTCTATGCCCGTATCGGTGTTCCGTATTGTCCCAACCACCATGAACCCATCACCTCCCAAACCATTGCGGAGATGGTGGAGAAATGTATGGCATTACCCGAATGGACCCGATTGACCATCATGGCGCCCATCGCCAAAAACAAGCGTGGTTCATTCAAAGATGTATTGGATAAGTGTGCCAAGGAAGGGTTTGTCAGAGCACGGATCGATGGCACTATGGTACGGTTGGATGAACCAATGGATGCTTTGGATAAAAATAAAAAACATGATATTTCCATCGTGATCGATCGCTTGACCAATAAAAGCGATAATAAATCCAGACTCTATGATTCCCTGGAGTTATCCAGTAAAAAAGCCGATGGGATCATTGAAGTACTAGCAGATGAGGAATTACTCGTATTCAGTACCAATTATTCCTGTAAATACTGTGGGTTTTCTGTTCCAAAACTGGAACCCCGTTTATTTTCCTTCAATGCTCCCTTGGGTGCCTGCCCCCATTGCAAAGGACTAGGGTTTACCCAGGAGGTCGATATCGATCTGCTTATCCCAGATCCCAATCTTTCCATTCGGCAAGGTGGGATCCGTTACTATAAGAATATTGTGGATACCACCAATTTAGAGTGGCGCCAGTTCAAGATATTGTTGGACCATTATCATATCGATGAAGACAAACCATTAAAAGACATGAGCGAGGATGAGATGAATATCATCCTGCATGGCTCGTTAGAACCATTGCAGTTTACCTTGGTTTCGACCAGCGGACATCGCTCTACTAAATTCGATTACATCGAAGGGGTCAAAGATTTGATCGAACGCCGTTATGCCAATACCACCTCCGAGATGAATCGGGAATGGTATGCCACGTATATGAAAGATATCGAGTGTTCCCATTGCCATGGTAAACGACTTAATCCGGCAGCACTATCGGTATTGATCGCAGGCAAAAACATCGTCGAGTTTACCGAAATGAGTATTGCCGAGGCATTGGATTGGATCGATCATCTGGAATTGAGCGAAACGCAAGCCAAGATCGCTGAACTGGTGATCCAGGAGATCCATAACCGGCTGTCATTTTTGAAAGACGTCGGGCTGGAATATCTGACATTGGATCGATTAGCCGGCACTTTAAGCGGCGGAGAAGCCCAACGGATCCGTCTTGCCACCCAGATCGGCTCTCAATTGACCGGTGTTTTATATGTATTGGATGAACCTTCGATTGGGTTGCACCAAAAGGATAACGATAAACTGATCGCGACACTGAAACACATGCGCGATTTAGGCAACTCCGTGTTAGTGGTCGAGCATGATGAGGATACCATGCGCCAAAGTGACTGGATCGTCGATATCGGTCCCGGGGCCGGGATCCATGGTGGCAATGTGATCTTTAATGGAACACCGAAAGATATTTTAAAGTGTAAAGAAAGCATCACTGGAGCCTATCTGAGTGGTCGTAAAAAAATCGAAGTGCCTCAGGTCCGTCGTAAAGGAAACGGAAAATTCCTGGAAGTTCAGGGTGCAAGTGAACATAATTTGAAAAACATCAACGTCAAGATCCCCTTGGGAACGTTGACCGTTGTGACGGGTGTTTCTGGAAGTGGCAAATCGACATTGGTCAATGAAACGATCACCAACATGTTGTTTGCAACATTGAATAAACGAAAAGTTGTTGTGGGCAAAGCCAAAAAATTTAAAGGTATCGAAAATATCGATAAGGTGGTTCAGATTACCCAGGATCCCATTGGTCGTACTCCACGAAGCAATCCAGCGACCTATACCGGTGTATTCGATGATATCCGTACCCTTTTTGCCATGACGCCGGAAGCAAAACTCAAAGGCTATGATAAAGGTCGCTTCTCCTTTAATGTCAAAGGCGGACGCTGTGAAGCGTGTTGGGGCGATGGGATCAAGCGGATCTCGATGAACTTTTTACCGGATGTTTATGTTCCTTGTGAAGTGTGCCATGGCAAACGGTATAACGATGAAACCTTATCGGTGAAATACCGTGGTAAAAGCATTTATGATGTGTTGGAGACCACGGTCGAAGAAGGATTGTCATTTTTTGCCAATGTACCCAAGATCAAATCCAAATTACAAACGTTATATGATGTTGGATTGGGTTATATCAAATTGGGGCAAAGTTCCACCACATTGAGTGGTGGGGAGGCCCAACGTGTCAAACTGGCCAGTGAATTGCAAAAGAAACCGACGGGTAAAACCATCTATGTATTGGATGAACCGACCACTGGTTTACATAGTGATGATGTCAATCGATTGATCCAGGTATTGCAGCGGATCGTGGAACATGGAGATACCGTGTTGGTGATCGAACATAATCTGGATGTGATCAAATCCGCTGATTATATCATTGATCTTGGCCCGGATGGCGGTGTGGGCGGTGGCAACGTAGTTGGTAGCGGCACACCGGAACAGGTGGCCAAGATCGAGTCCAGTTATACCGGACAATATCTGAAAGGAATGTTGAACCATGAGTGAGACCAATCTGAAAGTGCCTGTATCCAAATTGGTTCGTGATTTCAATCTCCATCAAGCCTGTGGGGATACCAATAGCATGGATGGTCGTTACATCGTTGTCTGTGATGTCAATCGACCAGGATTAGAATTGACTGGATTCCAGTTTGATACCAATCCCAGACGGATCGTGATCATCGGGGAGAAAGAACAAACGTATCTATCCACATTGAGTGATGATGTGGTTTATGATCGCTTCAGTCAATTGACGGATGTGTATACCCCTTGTATCATCGTGACCCATGGCAATCCAGTTCCCAATGGTTTGATCAAAAAAGCCAATGAACTCAATTTTCCGGTGTTTACCACACCACTTCCATCGTATCGCATCATTGCCGATATCACTGCTTATTTGGATGAAGCTTTGGCGTCGACCGACTCATTACATGGTGTATTGATGAATATCTTTGGCATCGGAGTGATCATCACCGGTGAAAGCGGGATGGGGAAAAGTGAAGTGGCATTGGAAATGATCAAACGTGGGCATTTACTGATCAGTGATGATCGTGTCGATGTCGCTCGAGTCAATAATCGGATCGTTGGGATGGCACCCTATTTGTTAAAAGGGTACTTGGAGATCCGTGGCATCGGTATCATCGATGTGGCCAGTATGTTTGGTGTGACCAGCGTATCCGATAAATCCAATGTGGATCTCGTCGTTCACTTCGAAGCCTATGATAATAAACGGGAATATGCCCGTGTGGGAGTCGAAGTGAACTTATATGAAGATATATTGGGAATGAAGATCCCCAAGATGACCATCCCGGTCACCGCTGGTCGAAGCATGGCGACTTTGCTTGAAAGCGCGGTTAGCGCCTTCAAGCTCAAGGTTGCGGGCTTTGATTCGGCAAAAAGTTTTGAACGCAAGGTCTATGATTACCTTGTCGCTCAGGATAAAGCGAAAGGAGCATTATAGACATGTCGTTTTTTCCTAATCCGCAGACATTGGTCAGCATCGGACCGTTATCGATCCGTTGGTATGCCGTATTGATCTGTATCGGAGCCATCTTGGCATATATTTTAAGTAAGAAACAAATGCGGATCAGTGGTTTGGATGATGAAACCATTGATGATATCACCATTGGTGTGGTGTTCTGTGGTTTTATCGGTGCACGGTTATGGTATTGCCTGCTGTATGATCCGATGTATTACTTTTCCAATCCGATTCGTTTATTACAGGTATATAACGGGGGTCTGGCCATTCATGGTGGTCTGATCGGTGGATTGCTGTTTGCTTTCTTCTACTGTAAGAAACATCGTTATTCCCTGTTGCGCATCGCCGATTGTATTTTCCCTAATGTGTTATTGGCGCAAGCCATCGGTCGATGGGGAAACTTCGTCAACCAGGAAGCGTATGGTGGCATCATTTCCCAGAAGGATATCGCATTCTTGCCCAAGTTCATCCAAGATGGGATGTTGATCGATGGGTATTATCGTCAACCCATGTTTTTGGTGGAAAGCGTGATGGATATCGCTGGGTTTATCATCATTGCTTATGTGATGAGCAAATGGTTCAAACTCAAACGTGGGGATCGATCTTACTGCTATTTGATCTGGTATGGAATCTCCCGATTCATCGTGGAGATATTTAGAACCGATGCATTGATGATCGGATCATTGAAAATGGCTCAGGTATTGAGTGTGATCGCGATTCTCATCGGATTATTGGGCTATTTTGGATTATTTGAGAAGTGGTTCAAACCCAAAAAGCCAGTGGTATTATTCGATTTTGATGGAACGTTGGTCGATACCAGCAAAGCCATTGGTGCGTCCATGTATAAAACATTGAAAGCGCATGGAAAAGAAGATCTGTATACGGATCAATTCAAAAAAGATATGCTCGGTCCAGCACCCCATGTTTTGTTTGAACAATATTGTCCGGATTTAGATTCCATGGCATTGCAGGAAGAATATCGTCAATACAATTGGGATGATCAGAAAACTTACAATGAATTGTTCACGGATACCATTTTGGTATTGGATTATCTAAAGGAGCATGGTTATACCATGGGCATCGTTTCTACCAAAGCCCATAATGTGGTCGAATATGGTTTAGATATGTTCAAACTGAAAGAATATTTTGGTGTGATCATCGGCGGTGATGATGTTAAAAACGGTAAACCGGATCCCGAAGGGATGATCGTTGCTTGTGAGCGATTGAAAGTGTCCAAGGATAACGCTTTATATATCGGCGACTCCGTTTCTGATATGAAAGCCGGGAAAGCGGCTGGCATGTTTACGGTGGCATTTTTAAGTTATGAAAGCAAAAGAGAAGATCTATCCGCTACGGATGCCAATGAACACATCACTGCACTCAATGAATTGATCCCGATTTTGGAAGGTGCCAAAATCTTTTCATGCAATGGACGGTAAATTATGGTCGAAATCAAATGTGATGTGGCGATTTTAGGCGGTGGGCCTGCCGGATTGAGCGCAGCGATCTATTGCGCTCGCTATAATCTTAGCGTGGTGATCATCGAAAAGGATCACTGGGGTGGAAAGTTGAATATCATCCATGATCTCGCCAATTATCCAGGATTCGATGACCATGATGGAACAGTATTGGCTACGACGATGGTCCAACAGGTCAAGGATCTGGGGGTGACCATGATCAACGAAGCAATGGATGAAGTCGAAATCAATGATTCGATCCGATTGAGCAATGGTTCGACCACCGTGATCGCGGATGATTTGATCTTAGCTTGCGGTAGCAAGCCGGTACGCAGTACTATCAAAAATGCAACACGCTTGATCGGACATGGAGTCAGTTTCTGTGCCACCTGTGATGCCATGTTTTTCAAAGGAAAATCCGTCGCTGTCTATGGGGACAATGCATTGGCGGTCAAAGAAGCCACCCATTTGGCTCATATCGTCGATCATGTCACCATGGTAAGTCCATTGGATGCAACAGATCCCGTATTGGCTGGTTTGAACCATCTCGATCATGTGACATTGATCGATCATGCAAAGATCACTGCCGTAAACGGCAGTGATCATGTGGAATCTGTTGAGATCGAAACAAACGATGGTACGACCACTTTACCCGTATCGGCATTATTCCCGTATGAACAAGCGGAAGGTTCATTACAATTTTTGAAAGTTTACGGTATCCAAGATCAAAACGGATTTATCAAAGTGGATGAAAAAATGACCACCTATATTCCCCATGTCTATGCCATCGGGGATATCGTGGTCAAACCATTACGTCAGGTGGTCACCGCTTGTGCTGATGGTGCCATTGTAGCACTGAGTGTTTTTGAAAGTCATCATAAAGGATAATGGTATTGCCATGAAATCACTGTTATTATCCATCACATCCATCAAACCCAAAGATTTGTTTCTTATCTTTGCCGGTAGCATGCTCTATGTTCTTTCCATCAAGTTTTTCGTGACACCCAACCATTTATACAACAGTGGGTTCATGGGTGTGAGTCAGCTGCTCAATGATCTGATCCACCATTTTGGATTTGAACCAACCATCAATTTTGCGGGTTATATCAACTTTGCCATGAACTTACCCTTGTATTTTCTGGCCTATAAGTACATCTCCAAAAAATTTTTGGTCGGAACCATCTTATCTGTACTGATCCAAACCATCGGTGTTTCCATGGTCCCGGACATGTCTGCCTCCTTACTGAGTAATGAAATCGCCGCCTTATTGGTCGGTGCCGTCGTTGGCGGTTTTGGCGCCGGCTTGGTCTTACAAGCCAATTGTAGTGCCGGGGGCACCGACGTATTGGGTGTCTATACTTCTTTGAAATGGAACATTTCTCCCGGACAGTTGAATATATTTTTCAATGCACTGGTCTATACCATCTGTGCATTGGTCATGAGCGTGGAAACCGCATTGTTATCGATCCTTTTTATCGTGATCTTTTCCATGGCCATGGATAAGGTGTACTTGCAGAATATCGAAGTTTCCTTAATGATCTTTACCGATAACAAAGCAGTCAAACACACCATTCTCAACGATTTCCATCGTGGCGTGACCTATTGGAACGGCAAAGGTGCCTATACTGAAAACGATAAAGAAATATTGATGGTCGTGGTCAGTAAATACGAAGTCAACAATATCCGAAAGAAAATCAAAGCCATGGATCCCAATTCGTTTATCATCATCAATGATTCCATGGAGGTTCAAGGCGGCTACGAGAAGCGGTTAGTGGTCTGATCCATATCCAAAAGCATTTTCACGATGATGAAGATGCTTTTTCTTTTTTTGATATCTGATTATGATTGAACTATGGCGATCAAAACCAAAAGTCAGATAACCGTCGACCCACAGATCACGTTAGTCCCATATTATCCCAATTATGCGACCACATTGCTGTGGTATCAGGATAAAACACTATGCAAACAAGTGGATGATCGAGAGGAACCCTACGATTTGGATCGATTGAAACGAATGTACCGCTATCTGGATCATCATGGTGATTTGTTCTATATCAAATACAACAATCGATTGTGTGGCGATGTGTGTTTGCAGGACAATGGGGAAATCAATATCGTCATTACTCAACCTTATCAAAACCGACATATCGGTCGACGAGTGATCCACGCATTGATCCAACTTGCAAAAACACAAAACAGAACGAAGGTCTACGCCCGGATCTATCCGTTCAATATGCAGTCCATACGGATGTTTGAAAGTGCTGGTTTTATCAAAGCAGAGCACGATTTCTACGAATATCGGATCTTTTAAGATCCTGGGCGCATCCATTTCACCACAATCACGGAATAATCAGAAAAAGAGAGTTCTATGAATTGATCAAATGTGTCGTGACACAAAGATAGTGTCGACATGGTGTCTATGATCGATATTGAACTTAAGGAAGTGTCGAATTTTTCGACACTTCCTTTTGACTATTTTCCAATATTTAAACTGAAAGCAGGTTGATTGACATGAAAAAGAGTACGAAACAAATCATTCATGAATATCTAATCGAACACACCAAAGGATTTACCTTTACCAATGCGACCGCTTTGACGGCCAATGCGATGGCGGATGCGCTTGGGTTATCTCGATCCATCGTCAGCCAGTATGCCAACGAACTGATCAAAGACGGTGCTGTGATGAAGATCGCGACCCGTCCGGTATATTTCTTTGATGTCGCCACATTACAAGATCAATTCCATATGCAACTGGATGCCACGGATTTTGTATCGTTGGATGATCTGCGGGATTACATCAGTGCCCATGGTAACGTCGCGGATTATTTCAAAACGTTGGTTGGTCATGATGGCTCATTATCCAACCCCATTCACTCGGCCATGGAAGTTTTTGAATATCCACCCAATGGATTGCCATTGATGCTTTATGGTCAAAATGGTGTCGGCAAAA
The DNA here is from genome assembly GCA_944326175.1 of uncultured Erysipelotrichaceae bacterium. The sequence goes on along the minus strand of CALVCY010000124.1, from coordinate 4,079 downwards.
TGACATTGGCTCGATTGATTTGCAAACAATCGGCGTTGCGTGGCGGGATGCTATCCGGGAAAAGCAAGGTGATCACTTTAGAATTCGAACGCCTTTCTGGTACGAAACAGGTGGAAGCGATCGAACGGGTATTGACCAACAATGCCAATGAACCAGTGGTATTGATCATCAATGATTTCGATCATGTGGATGATACCACGCAATCCATGTTGGCTTCGCTTTTAGAAAGTCGCAACACGTCATCCAAAAAAGCTAATATCCACTTTATTTTTATTTCCGTTGCCCATCCCCATGAATTCCTTTCGGTTCAACTGCAACGCAATATTCCCATTTCCATCTATATCCCCAATTGGAAAGAAAGACCATACGAGGAAAGGGAAGGGATCGTCGTTGCATTGTTAAATAATGAAGCCAAGGTATTGAATCGTTCCATCCAGGTTTCCAGTGTTGTTTTACGGGCGTTGGCCACATTCAATTATGCCGACAATCTGGAAGATCTTTCCAAAACGATCCGGCTGACTTGTGCGAAGGCGTCTTTGAATCAAAAGAATAATACGAATCTGACATTGCATCCATACGATATGCCCGACCAGGAATTATCAGCAATGACATTATCCAGTGCCGATGTTTCCTATATCGATTGTGGTTCTTATATTCCAACCAAGCAGATCGATTCCTATTTAGAGCAATTCGAGGAATTATTAACTTCGTTTGAACAGGGCGGGATCAATGAAGCCATGACGTCCTTCAATGATTTTTATTCGCGTCTTGTGGATGGTTTGATGGAAAACAGTGAGCACCATGAACTCTCAGGATTGCAGAGTGCGTTGGGCAATATCATCGATATCGTCGTCAGGCGTCGCTTGATCAATATCCCATCGAATTTCACGATCACCTTCGCCTATTTGATCGCGTTGTGTTCCAATTATTCTTTGTCTTTGGAACGCTGGGAGAGGTCCAATGAAGTGCGCTTGTCCAAATTGACGACTAACTTGCATCGACAATTGGTCTCGGAAGCGATCGTGGTCAATGAGATCGATGAAATGATGGCACGCAATTTGGAGCAGCGCACGCCAACCATCATCTGGTGTGTGATGGTGTTGATCTTATCCCGTTACAACACAGAAGTATCTCAACGTAAGATCTTTGGTTTGATCATCTGTCATGGTTATTCCACTGCTTCTTCTATGGCATCAGCAGTCAATACATTGATGGGTTCCTATGTGTTTGAATCCATCGATATGCCCATCGATATATCGGTGGATCAAATCAAGGATGCCTTATTGGATAAGATCCAACGCGTCAATCGCTTTGCCGATGTGATCATCATGGTGGATATGGGTTCACTTGAACAGATCGCCAATGGTTTGACCACGTTGATCAATAAAAATATCGGGGTCATCAATAATGTGACCACTCGGATGGTATTGAACGTGGGATATCGGATCCAAAATGGTGAACCGATCGAATCCATCTTAGAAAACGTCAAAGCGGAATGTGTGGTTGAAACCAAATTCATCCAATGTGCCACACGGGATGCGATCATTTTCACCAGTGAATCCGGGATCAATACGGCCAAACGGATGATGGATCTATTTACGGATTCTTTACCGGAAGATATCCCAGTGCATTACGAAGTAGCCGATTTTTCCAGATTGCTCACCGAAGGGAAAGCAATGGACATCTTTGAAAAGAACAACGTGCTGTTTATTACTGGTACGGCTAATCCCAACATCGAAGGGATCACCTATCTTCCATTGGAAGATATCATCACCAGCGAAAATCTAGGTTTGATCAATGATACGTTGAACAAATATCTGGATGAAAACCAGTTAAAAACATTATCGGTATCCTTAAGACGAAATTTTACATTGCAGAATGTGGTGCAGTATCTGACTATTTTGAATCCAAAGACATTATTGGATTATGTCACGGTCGGTATGGATGTGCTGCAAAACAATTTGAAGATCCATTTGACCGGTAAGACCTTGGTCGGGATCTACGTTCATATCTGTTGTTTGGTCGAACGCTTGGTGACCAAAACCACCATTGATGATGATCCAACCATTGCTCAAACGTTTGCTAAGGACCATCCACGATTTATCAATGCCGTCAACGAATCTTTTGCACAGATTCGTAAACATTACAACATCGATATACCGAATAACGAAATGGCATATATCTATCATTTCATTGCCAATGAAACCAATACGGAAGGGGAGTCATTATGAAAAAACGGCATACCATCATTGCCACCCATGGCACTTTGGCACAAGGTTTATCCAGTGCATTACACATCATCGTTGGGGAATTGAAGGACACCACGGTGATCTGTGGTTACACCACGCCGGATTTTGATTTACAAGCCACCATTGAGGCCACGATGGACACGATCGATTTTTCGACCACGGAAGTCGTCGTCTTCACGGATCTACTTGGTGGGTCCATCAATAATGGGTTCATCAGTGCACTTGGCAAATATCCATTTCATTTATTTACGAATACCAATCTGGGAGTATTGATGGATTATTTCATCACGAATCCAGATCTTGATGATTTCACCAAAAAGCTCAATGGTGAAGATTTCAAACCCATGGATTGCAACGCTTTGGTTGCAACCATGGCCAACAATAGCGAAGACGATCTGTAAAGCAAAGTAAAGGAGGTGAAACAATGATAAAAGCATTACGAATCGATCATCGACTGGTGCATGGACAGGTAGCCTTTACCTGGAGCCACCATCTGGGGATCACCCGCATCATCGTCATTGATGATAAATCGGCCAATGATGATTTCCAGAAAATGGCATTGAACATGGCCAAACCAGCCGGAACCAAACTGAACGTGTTTACTGTCGACAAAGCATTGGAGCGTGTGGAGAAAATCGAATCATTGACCGATAACATCTTCATCATCTTCGGTTGTGCCCATGACGCTAGCCGCTTCATCACCGCGCATCCGAATTTTAAAGAGCTCAATGTCGGCGGGATCGCGAAAAAAGAGGGATCCAAGCAATTCTCAGAAGTGGTGTATTTGACGCCACAAGAGGAAGCGGATCTCAAAGCTGTTCAGGATTGTGGTTGTGAACTGTTCATGCAGCAGTTACCGACAAGCAAACGCGAAGAACTGAAGTTATAAAGGGAGGTAAATCATGTTCTTATTGCAATGCATCGGCGTCGGTTTGATCTCAGTATTTTGCATACTGGACTCCCGTATTTTGGGAAGATTGAACTTTGAACGTCCATTAATCACCTGTACCATGGTAGGTATTTTGCTGGGTGATGTCCAAACCGGCTTATTGGTCGGTGCTCAGATGGAAATGGTGACCCTGGGCATGATGAGTATCGGTGCGTCTGGCGTCGATATGAACATGGGTTCCATCGTGGGATGTGCCTTGGTCATCATGACCGGGACCAACATTGAAATGGCATTGACGGTTGCCGTACCAATGACGGTGTTGTCCAACATTTTAGGTATGATCTCATCCATCGTTCGAATCCAATTCACGCATATGTGTGATAACTACGTGGAAGCAAGCAATTACAAGATGGCGAAAGTGGTCCATTCCATTTATGGTCCGATCCTGTATTCCCTGTTTAACTTCATCCCGGTATTCTTAACGGTTTACTTTGGTGCAGATGTGGTCAACGCCATTACGGAAGTGGTTCCGGAATGGGTCAATAATGGGGTTTCCTTGGGTGCTAATATCATCAGCTTCTATGGTTTCGCCTTATTGTTAAGCACTATGGTCAATAAAAACAACGTGATCTTCTTCTTTGTCGGATTCGTCATTTCCGCTTACAGCGGATTGGGCTTGACGGCAATGGCTGTGATCTCCATCGTCTGTGCATTCCTGTTATATCAATTGCGTTACCAGGATAAGCCGACCGGTACCACCAAAGCTGTGGAATCCAAGATCGATCCAGACTATGACGAGCTGGAAGATCTCGACAATTAAGGAAGGGGGACGTTATGTCAAAACAAGGTTTACAAAATCAGAAGAATCTCCCTTTGAAGAAAAAGGTACGTGAGTTCTTCTGGGGCGCCTGGTTCATGCAGGCCAACTGGAACTATGAACG
>CALVCY010000123.1 GCA_944326175.1 uncultured Erysipelotrichaceae bacterium | reverse complement strand
GAAAGGACCATGGGCATTTGTGATACTCTACAGTGCATCCATCTTATTTCTTGGTCTGTTCATCTCTCCTTCAGTATTGTTTTTTATCTACCTTCCCATCCATGATACGATCATGGAACTATTGGGTGTAAATAAAGGAGATAAGCTTGGTACATTGATGATGATCAGCAATGTCATCATGTGTGGTGTATCCAGTGGAATGACACCCATTGCCCATGTTTTTCCACTTATTGCCATGGGGTTATACCAGGATGTGTATGGTCAAACCATTGACTATGCCCGTTACATGCTCATCGCCATTCCGGTCGGTTTGATCGTCTTTGGTTTGACCATGTTGGTCTTTCGTTTTGTCTTGAAACCAGATATGTCCCCACTTAAAAATCTGGATGTGCACTGCTTGAAAACCATGATCGAACCATCCTCACCCAAAGATAACGTGGTATTGACCATCTTCCTATTGGTCATTGCTTTATGGGTATTGCCGGGATTATTGCTGCTGTTGCTTCCCCAAGGTCCACTCTATTCTTTTTTGGATTGGTTCGATGCACTGGGTACTGCCATGCCCCCTTTGATCGGCGTGGTGCTATTGTGTGTGATCCATCATGATGGAAAACCTATATTCAACATTGCCAACGCCATGGCCAAGGGCGTATCGTGGAGTTCATTATTGATGTGTGCGGGAACATTGGCCATCGGATCAGCATTGACCAACAGTGATATTGGTTTTACCAGCTGGTTATCTGCTTCCTTATCCCCATTGATCGCACCATTGCCACCACTAGTGATGGTATTCATTTTTGCTTTATGGTCAGGATTGCAGACCAATCTTTCTTCCAATATGGTCACCTCTACTTTAGTCAGTTCTGCGGCATTGACCATTAGCGCTTCTTTAAACGGCATCAATATCGCGGTGTTGATCATCTTGATCGGCATGCTTTCAGCTTATGCTTTTGCCACTCCACCGGCAATGCCCTGTGTAGCCATTGCAAGCAGCAGTGGTTGGACCAACACCAAACAGATGATGATTTATGGTTTTACCATCATGCTTTTATCCGTCATCGTTTCCACATTTATTGGTTATCCCATTGGGTGTCTGTTATTTTGACCCAACTAAACGCATCCATGAAAAAAGGCCATTCCATCTTTGCGGAATGGCCTTTCTCATATAACAACGATTATTCCTGTTCTTGCAGCGCATCGCCTAATGTGACTCTTAGATCCGCCACACCATCTTTACCGACTTGGCACAATGCGGCAATGTCTGGATCCGCCATCGTGCGGCTACCCAACAGTTCCAATACCATCGACAAATTCATACCAGTGATCACATCGACTCCTTTGCGCATGATCCGAGCCATGCAATTGCAGGGAGAACCGAATAATAAATCGCAGAATACAACTACTCCATCACCGGTATCGACCCGTTTGCAAGCTTCTTCTAATACATGGACGAATTCATCCGGGTTATCGGAGGGTTGCAGGCAGCATGCCTCCAATTGGGGCTGTTCATCAAAGAACAGTTTCGTAGTTTCCAGCATTCCTTGGGCTAAATTGCCATGGCTGGTCAGAACAATACCTTTCATGTTAAAAAGCTCCTTTTCTCTAATGGATATTGTAGCAGAACAAACAAATAGTACAACCACGATTGAAATGGCTTTCATTCAAAATCTAGAGGTCTATAATATGGACAGAAGGAGTTTGAATCGTATGATCATTCAAAGCAAAAACGTCTATCTGGACGAAAAACTGCGTCCGGCTCAATTGGAAATCGAAGATGGTAGGATCAAAACCATCATGCCTTATGGTACGACCAAAGTGGATAAAGACTATGGGGATGCATGGATCTTACCCGGATTGATCGATATCCATAACCATGGTTATCTCAAAGGGGATGCCAATCATGCGACGGTCGAATGGTTGGACCAATGGACATCCTACTTACCCAGTGAAGGGGTGACTGGGACCATGTCCACCATTTCCACTTATCCCTATCAACCCTTATTGGAATCATTGAAAGTGATCGGGGATTACTTAGACCATCAAAAAGATGGTCATACCATCATCCATGGGGTTTATGAAGAAGGACCATTCATTTCTTCCACCCATCCTGGAGCTCAGTCATTGGAAAATAAAGTGGTCCCGACCATCGACATCATCCAGCAAATGGATGATGCGTGCAATCATCACTTAAGATATGTGATGATCGCACCGGAAGAACTCAATGGGGATTACCGAGTGATCGATTACTGTGTAAGCCATGGCATGGTGGTCACATTAGGTCATACCGGTGCCACATATGCCATCGCGGACGAAGCCGTCAAGCATGGTGCGACCAGTTTCACCCATACGTATAACGGGATGAGTGGTTTACACCATCGAGAACCCGGATGTGTGGGTTATGCCATGAACAATGAAAATGTTTATGCGGAATTGATTTGCGATGGCGTGCATGTCAAAGCAGCGGCTGCTCGTGTGTTAGCCAATGCCAAAGGCAAGGATAAATTGGTCATGATCACCGATTCCGTGTCCATCAAAGGCTTACCGGTCGGTCATTACCATGACGATACCCGCGATGTCGAGATCTGTGAAGATGGGGTCGGGCGATTGGCCAATGGTACCATTGCCGGCAGTTGCAACCGATTGAACAAAGTCCTTTACTTTGCTTTGCACCATGCCAACATTGACTTGACCACCGCCATCAATGCAGTGACCAAAAACCCGTGTGAATTGTTACACATCAACAATAAAGGTGTTTTGAAAGTCGGATACGATGCCGATATTGCTGTATTTGATCAAAATATAGATCCCATCGATGTTTATATCGATGGTAAAGTGGCTTATACCCGTTAAACATGGTCTAACCAAATACCGGGATGTTTGAAATCAAACATCCCGGTATTTTGTTTTGGTTGGACCATTGATAAAATAGTGGTCATGACCAAACGACTCATTGGGATCGATTATCTCAAATTTATCGCCACGATCGGCATCATCGTCTTTCATTGCGGGATGTTTGA
>CALVCY010000122.1 GCA_944326175.1 uncultured Erysipelotrichaceae bacterium | reverse complement strand
TTTATTACGATCGAAGGAATCGATGGTTGTGGTAAGACCACGGTTACTGCTTTATTGGTCAAACAATTGATCAATGAAGGTTATGATGTGGTCCATACCCGAGAACCAGGTGGGATCGATATTGCCGAACAGATCCGCTCTGTGATCTTGGATCCCTCTAATACGACCATGGATGCCCGTACGGAAGCATTGCTGTATGCAGCCAGCCGACGCCAACATTTAGTGGAAAAAGTGATCCCTTCACTTTACGCTGGAAAACTTGTCATTTGTGAACGTTTCCTTGACTCCTCCTTGGCGTATCAAGGAGTAGCCCGCGGTATTGGGATGGAAGCGATATGGAAGATCAATGAGTTTGCCATTGAATCCCATATGCCGGATATCACGCTATTACTGGATGTGGATGTGCAAACTGCCATGAGTCGCATGGCAGACCGTCAAGGAAAAGATCGGTTGGATCAAGAATCCATGGATTTCCATCATAAGGTCCATGATGCATTTGAACGGATCGCATCGATGTATCCACAAAGGATCAAAAAAATAGATGCCACTCAATCCATTGATAGGGTGGTTAAAACCATGAGAGATAAACTGGATGAGGTATTGCATGGATAAAACCACACTGTTGCAATCCCAACCCATGGTGGCACGGATCTTAAGCAATGCATTGTTGCATGATCGCATCAGCCATGCCTATCTTTTTGTGGGCAGCAAAGCTGCTCCGAAAAAAGAAATGGCATTGCTGATGGCACAATCATTGGTGTGTGACCATCCGGATGCACAAGGGTTTGCATGTGGACAATGCGATCAATGTTTGAAGATCCAAAACCACACCTATGCCGATCTGGTGGATATCGACCCGTTTGAGGCGTATGAAAAACTCAAAGCGAACCAAGGTGCTTCTAAAACCAAAAAAAATAATGGTTCGACCAAACCAAAACCGTTAGCGATTCCGCGGATAGCAAAAGACGAAATTGCCCAATTACAATCATTTTTCGCTACCAGTGCCATGGAACGCAAGGGATGGAAGATCTATATCATCAATGGCTTGGAACGTATGAGTGAGGAAGCTGGCAACGCATTGCTGAAATTTCTCGAAGAACCTAAAAGCGAGAAGATCTGTGCGTTGTTGATCGCGGAAAGTAGCAATAATGTACTCAGCACCATCGTATCGAGATGTCAGACCATTCGTTTTCAAGGTGTTGCGCATCAAGCCATATCCGATATGGTCATCAAAAGCGGAGCGGATGATCTTTCTGCTTTGATGGCATCTTATTTGTGGCGTGGTGAAACCATGGAAGAATGGACGAATTCCAGAAGTGTCAATGATGCATTGGGTACAGTGATCCAATTGATCGCTTCGGATAACAACCATTTCAGAGAAAATGCGATCAAAGTGGAAAATGAAGTGATCTTATCCTCTGGTTTTACCAAAGAATGCGGAAAGTATATCTTTGATATGTTGTATATCATTTATATGCTGCAATTGAAAGATCCCACACTGTTAAATGGTTTGACCATCCGTCTTCACCCTAAAAATATGACCCGATGGTTATTGATCCTCACTCAAGCCTCAAGTAAATGCGATGGTACTTATTATTACCCGTTGGTCTATGAACAGACCATTTCATACTTAGCAAAGGAACTGTAAATCATGGAATATGTCAGCGTACATTTTGAAAACGAGACGCTTAAATATACGTTTTCGACAGTGTTTAAACCATTGAACCTTGAACAACCGGTAGTGGTTGAAACCAGTACCGGTTTAGAGATCGCCTATGTCGCATCAAAGATCATGGATGAATCCGAAGCCAATCTTCCGAAAGATAAACCGATCAAACCCATCATCCGCAGAGCAACCCCATTGGATCTAAAGATGCACGAATCCAATAAAGACGATGCACGAAAAGCCTTGGCCATTTGCAATGATTGTGTCAAGGAATTGGATCTGGCGATGGATCTGGTCCAAGCCACCTATACCTTGGATAAATCGAAGATCTTATTCACCTATGTGGCAGAACATCGAGTCGATTTCCGTGAATTGCTCAAATTGCTGAATTCACGGTTGCATTGTCGGGTTGAATTGCGACAGATCGCGATCCGTCAGCGTGCCAAATTCATCGGTGGGATCGGACCATGCGGACGGGCGTTATGCTGTGCCACGTTTATGAACAATTTCCAATCCGTCTCCATCAATTTAGCCAAAAACCAAGGCTTGAGTCTTAATGCCAACAAACTAACCGGACAGTGTGGAAAGTTGAAATGCTGTTTACGATTTGAAGACGAGATGTATTCCCAAATGAATGAAGGATTGCCGAAGTTGAATTCATGGGTGGAATTCGAAGGGGAAAAGTATAAGGTGGCATCGATGAATCTGTTGACCAATACGGTCCGTTTGGATGCTTCGACCAAATCGAAAATGATCACGGTGGATGAGTTGCGCAATGAATGTATCGCGACGACAAGACCTCAACGTAAACTCAATGCGGAAGGGGATGGTTCGACCAAACGTCGGGTGGTCAAAACCGTTTCTATGAGTAAAGCACTTCAGGAAAGCAAGGAAAACCATGGTCAAACCAAGGAAGAACCAATGGCTTCTCCCATTGCATTAAGTATTCGAGAACCGATCAGTGACGAAGTACGTAACGTACAAAAAGCAAGAACAAAAAAAGATAAGACGGAACATAAAACCAAAGGTAATGGTGGTCCAACCAATAAAAAATCCATAACAACCAATGGTTCAACCAAATCTAACACCAATAAAAACAGTACGACCCGTCGGATCATCAAGAAAGACACATCAAAATCAACGTCTTCTTCCAATCCATCATCGACACGTCGTTTCTTTGGAAAAAAGAAACCCGGAAGTCAAGAAAACGGGATACGGATCATCGAGGAACATGAAGCAGAGTAGCTATGGTGGAACCAATGCACTTTATTTGGTTCCAACACCCATTGGGAATTTAGATGACATATCCACACGCATCAAGGATGTTTTATCCATGGTGGATGCCATCGCTTGCGAAGATACGCGCGTCACTTCCAAGCTATTGAATCATCTAGGTATCCATAAACCACTACTGATCAATGATAAATACCATGAAGATACCAGTGTTCAAACCATTTTAAAATGGTTGGACCAAGGGAAAAACATCGCTTTGGTTTCCGATGCCGGGATGCCCTGTATATCCGATCCAGGATATACCGTGGTGTATACCATCGTTTCCAAGGGTTATCCTGTCATCCCCATTGCTGGCCCCAATGCTGCCTTATGTGCTTTGATGGCGGCAGGGATCGATACGTCCCATTTTCTCTTCTATGGTTTTTTGGATGCTTCCAAAACCAAGCGAGAAACTCAACTTGAATCACTAAAAACGGTAGAGTATACCTTGATTTTCTATGAAGCAGTCCATCGCATCAAGGCGATGCTTTCCAGTTGCCTTTTGGTTTTTGGAGATCGTCAATGTGCTGTAGCACGTGAATTAACGAAGATCCATGAAACGATCTACCGGGGAAAGTTGAGTGAAGTGATCGATGAAATCGATGAAAAAGGGGAATATGTGGTCATCATCGATGGATACCATGGTAGCGACCATGATCAAACCAAGATCGATCAATTGATCGATCTATTGAAACAACAAGGGATACCTAATTCATCCATTAGCAAAATCGTTGCACAATTTTTCGGTTTACGTAAAAATGATATCTATCAACGACTACAGGAGAAGTAAGATGAAAAAATTAAGATTCATTCTTCCTGCAGCCTTGTTAACGATCGTTGGCTGCAGTGATCAAACGTTGAGCATGGAAGATGCGTTGGAAAAGGTCAAGGAAGATGCGGGTGTCACTGAAGTCAGTATGGTCGAACAATCCTATACTGATGATCAATACCACTTTGTATTCGAAGATGACACGAATCGTTATGATTACACCATCGAAGAAGATGGGGAGTTTGTCAGCAAGAATATTCAAGCGATCGAAACGCAAGCGGATCTAACGGCACAACCGGAAGCAACACCGATCCCAAGACCACAACCCGGTGGAAATACCAATAATGATAATGGTTCAATCAGCGATACAGTGGATCTATCTCTGATCCCGGTGGATCTATTGACCAAATTGAATGTGGATACGTCCACAGCAAAAAATATCCGTCAGCATGACAAACGGGATGATGGAAAAACTTATACAGAAATCGAATTTTCAACGGATTTTGCCCGTTATGAATTCGTGATGGATGGGGATTTATTGGTGGAATACGAGTGTG